>NZ_AWUR01000016.1:0-32545 GCF_000468835.1 Acidaminococcus sp. BV3L6
AAAAAAATCACTTGGAAGGCAATGCCTTCCAAGTGATCCTACGATTTCAATCAGCCTTCAACCGGTTTATCAGCCAGGTCGATTTCACCGCGTTCAACTTTCTTTGCGCGCTTCCAGAAGAGGATGTTTGCAATGACAGCCACAGCAATACCAGCAGGATAAGCAATGCTGGTCGAAAGGCCAAGGCCTTCCTTAGCCATGAGGATGTACGTGCAGGATACAGCGCTCATGAATGTACCTGGAACCAAAGCAATCACATAGTTGCCCTTGTTAGCCAGGAGGTACATGGCACCAGCCCAGAGAACGAAGACAGCCAAGGTTTGGTTCGTCCAGGAGAAGTATCTCCAAAGGATGGTCACGTCAACCTGGGTCAGGATCCCACCGACAGCAATGATAGGAATGGAAAGTTTCAGACGGCTTGCTACCGTGTGCTGGTCAATCTTGAACCAGTCGCAAATGGTGTAGCGGGCAGAACGGAAAGCCGTATCGGCAGAGGATACAGGGCAAGCAATTACACCGATCATGGCAATGATTGTGCCAACCGTACCCATCAGGCCGGAGCAGATATCATAAACAACACCGCCAGCGCCCTTATAGGTAACAAAAGCCTTGGCAAGGCCCTGCGTACCATCATAGAAGGTCGTACCAGCAGCAGCCCAAATCAGGGCAATGATGCCTTCGCAAACCATGGCACCATAGAAAATCTTATGGCATTCACGTTCACTCTTGATGCAGCGAGCCATCAGCGGAGACTGGGTGGAATGGAAGCCAGAGATAGCACCGCAAGCAACGGTGATGAACATGATCGGCCAAATCGGGGTTCCTTTCGGATGCATGTTAGTGAAGCTGATTTCAGGAATGGTATATCCCTTCGCAAAGAGCATGGTCCCAACACCAACAGCCATAAAGATCAAGCAGAAACCAAAGAACGGATAGAGCTTACCGATGACCTTATCAATCGGCAGGAAGGTTGCAATGAAGTAGTAGATCAACAGGACAACCAGCCAGAAGTTGAAGCTCTGGGTCGTGATCTTGGTCAGAAGGCCAGCAGGGCCCGTCGTGAAAGCAACACCGACGAGGATCAGGAGGATAACGGAGAATCCACGCATGATATGTCTCATGGTATCGCCGAGGTACTTCCCTACGATTTCGGAAATGGAGGCACCATCATTTCTTTCAGACAGCAACCCAGAAATAAAGTCGTGGACACCGCCTGCAAAAACCGTACCAAAGGTAATCCAAAGGAACACAGCAGGCCCCCACATAGCACCGGCCAAAGCACCGAAGATCGGGCCCAGTCCAGCGATGTTCAGCAGCTGGATCAAGAAGACACGGCCCGTTCCCATCGGAACATAGTCGACACCATCTTCCAGTCTGTATGCCGGAGTCTTTCTGTCATCGATAGGAGGACGGAAACAACTCTCGACATAGCCGCCGTAAATGAAGTAGCCGAGAATTAAGATTGCAAGACACACAAAAAAGCTAATCATTACATAAACCCCCTTCTGCGAATTTACTTCGCGTTTCTTACCTCTTATTATAGTCCCTTTGTCACACAAATGCTACAATATTTTAAAACTTTCTGAAAAAAACTGTCCTTGAGAATGTACTTAATTAGGAATAGTTTTCTATAAAAAGAAATAAATAAAACCGCGGAAAACAACATTTTCCGCGGTTTTATCTTTTTTCGTCATTATTTAATCAATGTCCACTTGCTGCATACCTTGAGGCCTGATTCTTCCGGGACAAGGCCAGTAAGGGTAACAATGTCGAATAGATTACGGTCCTTGATTACAAACTGAGCTGCTTTGCTCTTTTTGATGACATCTGTAAAGTCAACCGTCAGCGTATTGTCACTGTAAGTGCAGACAATGTCATCCTTGCTGATGGTCTTCATATTGAAGACCGCATTGACAAGACTCATGATGAGGCGCGAGCCAAGAAGCTTTACGACAAGCTCACCAATCTTGTTCTCACTGACCGCAAAATCATGGATGCGGAAGCGCCCATAAGAAGCACTGCTCGTAAGGGCAAACGCTTCAATTCCTGCATCGATGGTGATGGTGCCATATTTTCCATGTTCCACGACAAGTTCCAAGAGTCCATCCTTGGCATAGTGGCAGCCGCCGAACCTAAACTCACTGTCCTTCATGGCTTCGCGGATCCCTTTTTCGAGATCTTCATAAGGAACAACAAGGGTCCCAGACCGCAGTTCATCCCAGGTCTGGGCCTCAATCCAGCGCAGGGCCATTTCCTTATAAGGCTGAAGGGCGAGACGGGCCTGCTCTGCTACATCACTTGCCGCATCCATTGCGGAGGCAAGCTTGCCTTTCGGTCCTTCCTTGCTGGACCGGATATCTTCCACTGCAGCCGTAACCTTATCCGTGGCCGTATCGGCAGCATTCTTGATTTTATCAAAAAGCGGACCTGCTTTTTCCTTCATCATATCCTTTGTTTCATCTCCTAAGGGAAGGTTCCTTGTCGGATCTTCCTTAAATTCCTTAAAACGCGCTATCCCTTCCTTGCGAGCGGCTTCAAAGATTTCCTTGATTCGGTCCATATCCTTGGGCTGGCCCGCCTTCAGCCAGGCATCAGCCGCCTTCCCTACACCATAGGTGATAGCAACAGCCATGGGTACCTGAAGCGGTGGGAATGGAATGAGGGTAAAGAGGGTCTGTCCCACAAAAGAAGCACCCAAAGAGCCAATGAGACCGGCAATGGCACCCGTTTCAAGTTCCACACCATACAGATCGCTTAATCTCGTAATCATATAGACTTCATTGGCCATAAGGGCAAGGGAGCCCAAGAAAGGGGTCATGACAATGACGCTGGCCCTTGCAGCACCCCAGCGGCAGATATATTCTGCTTCCTTTTCATAATCCACGGGCTGCTCGGTTTCAATAAGTTCTCCCTTGACGGCCTCCTTTTCCCTTTCTTCCAAGGGGCGGACATCGGTTTCCACCAGATCTTCCTGATCGACAGGGTCTTGGTGAGCCATCTGGTTCTTATCTTCCATCATTAAAAATCCCTCCTGACTGCTTTGCCAAGGAACTGCAGCTAAAAATGAACTTCCAAAGGCAAAAAATGGTCTTTTTATCATTATACCATATCAGTAAGGAAAAAATGTGACAAATAGGGACCTCTTCAAGACAGGCAGGCAAGCATTCCCACTATCCAGACACGACTGGATCTGCTGCCTATTCTTTTGTCAAGACCAATTTGGCAAAAAATCCATGCAGTCCAAAAAGATGAACACGCTTCCTATCTTTTTATTTTTAACGAACATATTTTTGATTTAGCTATTGAAAAACGAAATTTATCATGATATCATACAAACAAATAAACAGTAGTTCAGTTTTATGATGTATGAACGTGAGGTGGAATCATGATGATGAAACAGATGATTGGATCATTATTCGTGCTTTTGATTTGGTTTTTTTCCCTTTGGAATCCTGCAGATGAACGCCGCTCCGTCTGCCTTTCTTCATAAACAGCAGGTCACCGTCTACACGGGTGACAGCCTTTGGTCCATCGCAAGCCGCCATACAGAAGACGGCGAAGATGTGCGAAACGTCATTGAACGGATCATTGATGCCAACAAGCTGGACCGCAAAGCAGCCCTTCAGCCAGGTCAGAAATTGATCATCCCTGTCCGGGGGGATAAAGACCAGAAACTGGCTTCAAACCAATAAAAAAGGCGGCCAAGAAAGGAGAAGATCCTTTTTTGGCCGCCTTTTTACGTTCTTTCCAGCTAAATGAATTCTGGAACCGCCTCATCCATGATGGGGCCTTCATCTTTCTGCAGCAGACTTTCCTTGATACAAAAAGACAAAGAGACCCCCAGCGATACACATATATAAGAACACGTAACGCCATCCGATGATGACTGGTTTATTCCTGAAGGCTTGGATCGCAGCGCTCTTCCACAGGTTTTTCAAAACATTCCTTGACAAGGTCTGTCGCTAGCATCTTGACGTCATCAAGGGTTGCCACACCATGAGTCAGGTTCTTTTCAAGGAATGGCAAGACGCGCTTAATCTGTTCTTCCGTATCAATGATGGTAATGATTACAGGAAGATTGATAGCCTCCGAAACACTGATGAGAAGCCGCCGTTCCCTTCCGCGGACACGGCTTCCGTAGCCTTGGAGGCCGCGGAACACCGTGCAGCCAGCAAGTTTGAGTTTAGCTGCCTTTTCCATCATGACTTTGTAGAATGGACGATCTCCACAGAAAAAGTCCTCTCCTACAAAAATTGTCAGTTTTTTTAATTCCAGAAATTCAGTTGCCATATTTGTCCCTCCAGCTCCTATGAAATACCCATACAAATAACCCACAACTGCCTTTATTTATCAATTCTATTGTAACAGAATTTGGACGGTCATGCAAAAGAAACGGCAGATAGCGGATCTTTCAGGACAACTTGTTCTTATCGTTTTGTTTCTTTTCTAACGCTTCAAGGGCCTTTTCCCGGCGTCGTTTCCGGAGATAAACAGAGCCTAAGCCGCCTAAGATCCCAATCAGGACAATCCAGCCTGCCGCTTTCATGGGATTGAGATAGGTCACGGAGGCATCAAGATCGGAATCCTCTCCCAAGGGCAGACGCCACATAAGGACCCGGCCATCCTCACTGACGCTCGTTGCATTGGCACTGTCGACGCGGGTCGGCAGCTTCAGGATGAAGCGCAGGTCAAACTGACCCATGATGCTGCGCAGGATCCCCGCCGTACGGGGATCTTTCATCGCCTCACGGGGGCTGAGCTGGACGGTCTTATGAACGCTCACCGTATCAAAAAGAAGCCCTCCATGATAGGTCACAACAGGCGCATGCCGTTCTGCTGGAAGGGCGGGACGCAGGGCCTTATCTTCGGACCCCGATCCAGCAGCCCCGTTATTTTTCACGGCATACTGGGCCGCATGGGACCAAGTTTCAAAGTCATAGGTCCGCAGCAGCTTGGATTCTTTGATGTCCGAAAGCTGGTTGTAATGACGATGGGCGACAAAGCCCTTATATTCACCTTCATCGACTTTTTGGACCGTATAACCATCTTTTTTGAAGTCCTCTTCAAAAGTCTCTGCCGTTGGCTGCAGGATGGGGAGCGTGACAAGCTTGGCCGTAAGGTCCGCCGCTCCTAAGCGGGAAAGTTCTACCGTAATCTCTCCACGGGCGCATCCTGATAGGAGAAGGGACGCGGCAAGCGCCATAAGGATAAGGAACCGTTTCATCACAGGGCCCTCCCGGCAAACTTGTTTTTCGATAGGATGGCCACGGTCTCATCGCGCAGGACATTCTTGCGCACCTTGCCTAACGCTGTTTTGGGAAGGGATTCGACAAGAAAATACTCCCGCGGCACCTTATAAGGGGCAATGCGACCAATCAGATACTGGCGCAGGGCCTTCTTATCGATGGTCTCCCCTTCCCGAGGAACCACATAAAGACAGATGGCCTGGCCCCGCAGGGCATCAGGAATACCAATGACGGAACACTCCGCCACGCCAGGATAGGCACTTACAACTTCTTCAATTTCCCGCGGGTACACATTTTCACCGCTTGAAATGATCATGTCCTTGACGCGATCGACAAGGAAAATAAATCCATCTTCATCCATGTACCCTACGTCACCGGTATGAAGCCAGCCATCTTTTTCAATGGCCTTAGCCGTCGCATCCGGTAGGTTGAGATAGCCAAGCATGACATTGGGGCCCTTGACAAGAAGTTCTCCCCGTTCGAAATGAGGGACTTCCTCCCCATGGGCATTGATGATCTTTGCCTTGACGTGGGCAATGGTCGGACCAATGGAACCGACCTTTACCTTATGGGGCAGGTTGACGGAGACAACAGGCGAGGCTTCAGAAAGGCCATATCCCTCGAGGACAGGACGGCCGAACTTAAGGGCAAAACCGCGGGCAAGGTCGAGGCCCAGAGGCGCCCCGCCGCTGATGAAATAACGGACAGAATCGACAGAATCAAGATCGCGGCTCTCATGAAGGAGACGATATACGGCTGGCACGCCGGTAAACATCGTTACACCGTACTGCTTTACAAGCCGCATGGCGGCCTTGAACTGATAGACCGCCTGGATAACGATCCGTCCGCCGCAGAGCAGGGGACCGGCCACGCACACGGTCCAGGCAAAACAGTGATACATGGGAAGGACGCACAAGGCCGTATCTTCTGCCGTCAATGGAATCGATTCCATAAAATCACGGGCATTGGCGTAAAGGTTCCCGTGACTGAGCATGGCCCCTTTGGGTTTGCCCGTTGTTCCCGATGTGTAGATGATGGTCGATGGATCGGTTTCCGTAAGGGACACGGGCACAAATTCCTGCTCTGGCGCATGATGGAGCTCATCAAAGGTAATCTGCATCAGAGACGGAGCAGAAAGCTCCTGCAGCGGTTCTGCAAGAGGCAGCACCTCCTTTACGACAAGAAGCTTCATCGCTGTATCCTTGACGATATAGGCAATCTCCCGCGGCACGAGCTGAAAATTGATGGGAACAATGACGCCGCCAGCCTTGATGACAGCAAAATAGGTGACAATGAATTCCAAACAGTTCTTGCTGACAAGACCGACACGGTCTCCCTTTTTTACACCTAGGGCTTCGAAATAAGCGGCCCAGCGCTCCACCAGATCCTGAAACTCACCATAGGTAACGCTGCGGTCCTGGTCGATGATGGCTTCCCGCTCCTTAGGATGATGGGCAAAAATATCGTGGAACAACATGGTTCTCCCTCCTTATAGCATAAAGGCAGGCCCCTATCTCCACGCCTTGCGGAAACAGGATGGAATGCTCCCCTCCCTTGCCTAAACACCTAAAAATGAATACAATGATAACGAATGGATTTTAAAAACATTGCAGAAAGAAGTGAATTGTTATGACAGAATTTCGGATTGGTTCCGCTGCTGAAGCAACGGTCATGGTCATGCACACAAACACAGCAAAAGCCATGAAGAGCGGCAGTCTCGATGTCTTTGCTACACCGGCCCTGGTTGCCCTCATGGAACAGGCTGCCTGCAACTTGGTAGAACCCCTCCTCGATGAGGATACGACAAGTGTCGGCATCAGCCTCAACATCTCCCATGACGCGGCAACCGCTGTTGGCCGCCAGGTAACCGCTAAAGCTGTTCTCGTCGGTATTGACGGGCGCAAGCTTTCCTTTAAGCTCACGGCTTCCGATGAACACGGAATCATTGGGCAAGGATCCCATGAACGTTTCCTGGTCAAAAAGGAAAAATTCATGAATAAGCTCAAAACAAGATACGACCGCTGATCAAAGGTTCCGCGTCAAGGTCTCCATAACCATAAGATTGCTGAGGACCCCGACCCCACCAGGAACGGGCGTATAGGCAGCAGCCTTCTTGAGCTTTGCCCCTTCAGAAATATCGCCCACCATTTTCCCATCAAGGGAAGAAAGCCCAATATCGACAAGGACGCAGTTTTCGCGAACCATATCTTCAGTGATGAAGTTTGGCTTGCCGACAGCACTCAAAATCACATCTGCCTGACTGAGAATGTTAGGCAGATTTTTTGTTTTGGAACGGCATACAGTGACTGTCGCATGGCGATCGACGAGCATGAGCGTGAGCGGACGGCCGACCACATCACCGTACCCCACCATGACGACCCGTTTGCCTACAAGGGGAATATGATAATAGTCAAGCAGGGCAATACAAGCCCGCGGCGTGCAGGGACCCCAAGGACTGATGCCCAGATAGAATTCCCCACTGTTCAAGGGATGGAGGCAGTCCATGTCCTTTTTGGGATCAAGGCAGCTCATGAGCGTCATCTGCTTGATTTGGGGCGGTACCGGCATAAGGGGCAGGATCCCCGTCACAGCCGGGTCATCGCTGAGAGCACGAAGGGAGGCCTCAGCCTCCTGTTGAGTCACGCTCTCGGGCAATTCCACATCCCGCGTCCTGACGCCCAGGCTTTCGGCGCATTTCAAAAGACTCCGCTTATAGACATGGGCTGGTGCATTGTTTCCTATGATAAAAGTGGCCAAGGTCGCTTCGCATTCGGAAAATTGGGAGACCAATTTCTCGCGAATTGCGTCAGCCACGGGCTTACCTTCAAGGACAAGCTGTCGTTTCACGTTGATTCATCCTTTCTTCAGGAACAAGGAGAGAAGACCTCTCCCTATAAAAAAGACTGCAACAGTTTCCTCCAAGAAGACTGCTGCAGTCTGATAAGAATCCACTTAATTTTATTCTACTACAAGGAGCACCACTGTGACAACGCTTTACCGGAACCAAACCGTTACAGCATCCCCTTCATTGAGGGTCGTCCCTGGCGGCGGGGATTGCTTGAAGCTGATTCCGCTGCCAATGGGCAGGAGCTGAAGCCCGCCCTTTTGAAGGATCTCCATCGTCTCCCGCAGGGACCAGCCGGCGAGGTTGGGCAGGCGAACTGTCTTTTCCCCACTGGGAGCAAGACTAGGCAGGGTTCCTTCCTTTCCTCCATCCTTTTCCGCAAGGGAATCCATGGTCTTAAGATCAGCCTTATTGCTCGGCTGGACGCCTTGAGCCACAAGGATCTGCTGCAGCGTGTCGCGGAAAATCGGCGCTGAGACCTGTGCCCCATAATAGGCACCCTTTGGAGAGTCAATCATGATGATCATGGCATAGCGAGGATTATCACTAGGCACAAAGCCTACAAAAGAAGCAATATAGACACCGGGGATATACCCGCCTTTAGGAGAAAGCTTTTCTGCGGTTCCCGTCTTGCCTGCAATCTTGTAGCCTTTGATCTGGGCCGATTTGCCGCCCCCTTCAGAAACAACCTTCTCCATCATGGCCCGCATCTGGGAAGCAACTTCCGGCGTAATGACCTGCCGGTCTACTTGGGTCTTATTTTCCTTGATGACCTTACCATCAGGTCCGGTCACTTTCTTTACGACATAAGGGCGGACGAGGTTCCCCCCGTTTGCAATGGCGCAGATGGCCCGCAGCATCTGAAGCGGTGTGACGGCAATCCCCTGACCGATTCCCATGGTGGCAACGTCAGAGGGGACCATGTCCTTCGGATTATAAAGGATTCCCACTTCTTCGCCCGGTACATCCGTTCCCGTAGCCTCGCCAAAGCCAAAGCGCTTGGCATACTCGGTTTCCTTTTCTCCGCCGAGCTTGAGTCCTAGAGAAGCCATGCCCGTATTGACGGAGAACTTGATGATATCCTCGAACTTGATATTGCCCAATCCACGGCCGTCCCAGTTACGGATGCGCCGGCCGCCAACGTCGATGGATCCTTCATCATGGAAGGGTGTATCCGGCGTAATGATCTTTTCCATAAGACCGGCCGAACCCATAATGGGTTTAAAGACAGATCCAGGCTCATAAATGATTCCTACACCGCGGTTCATATAGGCCTCGCTGGAGGCGTCGGCAAAGTGATTGGGATCAAAGGTCGGCCGGCTTGCCATCCCCAGGATTTCTCCCGTATTGGGATCCATAAGGATTGCCGCGGCGCTTGCCGCCTTTGTCTTTTTGATGGCGTCGTCAAGTCCGCGCTCCAAGATGAACTGCATGCGCGCATCAATGGTCAGCTGTACAGTATTCTTCCGCTGGATCTGGACCTCATTCAAACCGGAGGGTCCAATGAGGTTGCCCTTGGCATCCGTGTAATTGGTCTGCTTTTCCTTGACGCCGCGCAGGTAAGTATCCATGGAAGCTTCCACGCCCTCAAGTCCTTTATCATCGATTCCAACAAATCCAATGACTTGCGCTGCAAGGTTATCTTTGGGATAATACCGTTTACTTTCCTCAATAAAATGGAATCCAGGGATCTTTTCTTCGTCCAACACCTCAGAGACTTCCTTAGCAACATGGGGATCCAAGGTCCGTTTCACCCAAAAGAACATATGCTGCTTATCGGTAAAAAGCTCCATGAGCTTTGAAGCAGGCATCTGCAGGATAGGGGAAAGGCGGTTGGCAGCGACTTGACGCACATCGCGAACCGGCATCTGGCCCTTTGGCCAACGGTCAGGATCATCAACCAGTTCCTGAGGATTGACGGCAAGTGACCGGGAAACAACACTTACGGCCAGTTCTTCCCCATTACGGTCTACAATGCTCCCACGGGGGACAATTTCAAGGTTTTCCCCACTGATTTGATTCAAGGCCCAGTGGGCAAGAAAATCCTTTTGGACGAACTGCAGGTTCACAAGCTGCAGGATAATGGCACCGACAAATAAGACCATAGCAAGGCACAAGACGCGGCTGCGCCGCTGGCCGCGCTTCAAAGCACCGCGATCCCTTTCCAAGGTTAGGATCCGGCGACTGTGTTCATGCGCGGCAGACGCTGAAAAAGCGTGGTCATTATCCAGGGACTGCCGGTTCCTTCGTCCCGATGGACGGTTCCACTGAGGAAAGGAAGGACCCTCAGTCGCCTTTTTTTGTTTCTTTCTGCGGAAAAAATTGAAAAATGAAAGCTTCATTTTTTCCACCTGTCTTTCTGATAGCGCGGCGTTCCCACAAAGGGAGGCCGCTGTGAATGGCGGAGGGGCAGGGTCGGCGGGGCTTCCTTTTCTTCCCGACGCACTTCGTCATGATAGACAGAGAAAACAAGCCCCATAGCAAGGAGTGTCGTGACAAGACTCGTTCCCCCATAACTAATAAAAGATAGCGGCACCCCAATGACGGGCAGGATTCCGCAGACCATAGCCATATTGGCAAAGGCCTGTCCAACGATAAGGAAATTGGCGCCCATGACAAGGAGAAACCCTTGATGGTCGCGCGTCCGGCGTGCGACCGTATAGATTACATATCCAAGCATGAGAAAAAGGACAATGAGGACGAACGCGCCCAAAAAACCGTGTTCCTGACAGAATACGGAAAAAGCAAAGTCCGTGTGGGCTTCAGGAAGATAAAAATATTTTCCCAGCCCCTGGCCAGGCCCAAGACCGCCAAATCCACCACTGCCAATGGCCACCTTGGACTGGACCATTTGGTAGCCGAGACCTTGGGGATCTCGGAAGGGGTCAAGCCATACATAAATGCGATTCAGCCGGTAGGGAGCAATGACAACACCGACTACGGCCCCCACCGCACCGATAAGGATTGTCCCGATGACCATGAGGGTCGGCAGTCCGGCAAGAATATAGAGAAAAAAGGCAATGGCAATCAAAATAGCACTGGTTCCCATATCAGGCTGCTTGAAAACAAGGAGGCCGATGATCACCACAGCAAAGGAAAAATGATTCACAAGAGAGGGTTTCTTCCCCTGTTCCATGACCTTCCCGAGGTAAGCGGCACCTAAAAGGATGATGGCAAGCTTTGCCAATTCCGAAGGCTGGAAACTGACAGGGCCAAGGGACAGCCAGCGTTGGGCGCCTTTAGCCGTATGACCGGCCAGATCGACGGCAACGAGCAAAACGATATTGATAAAAGCAATCGCCATTTCCGCCCTCCGTCCCAGGAGTTGATGATAGTCCATTTTCCAGCCCAACCATCCCATTAAAATCAGGCCGATGACTCCAAAAAGAAGATATCTTGCGATATAGCCGCTGAAATACCCTTTTCCATAGCCCATCATAGCAAAACTGGCACTATAGACATTGAGGGCGCCGGCAATCATCAGAGCCATGACGAGGATCACCATCGCGATTTTAGGATTTTTGAAGATGCATTTCTCCTTCATCATCCGATTCCTTTCCCACTAAAAAACAACTTCGCAGAAATTGATATTCTTTCCCAAGGCACTGAAGCGCTGTTCGTACTCTGTCTGTGCTTCGTTGAGGATCTCCGTGTGGTGGAGGTCCCTGCTTACGGTGAGAAGGGGAAGGCCAAATTCCTTGAATTCTTCCAAGGAAAACTCAAAAAGCGCATCGTTATCGGTCTTGAACCGCAGATGCCCCGCGGGTTTTAGGATTGTCTTATAAAGAGCAAGGAAACTGCGGTAAGTAAGGCGTCGTTTTGCATGACGAGCCTTGGGCCAGGGATCGCTGAAGTTGAGGTAGAGCCCTTCCACTTCCCCTTTTTCGAACCAGTCAAGCAGATGGGCCGCATCAGCCCGCAGAATACGGGCATTATCAATTTCCTGATCCCGCAGTTTTTTCACAGCATAGTAACAGACATCCCGCTGGGTTTCAATGCCAAGGTAGGCATTTTCGGGATGAAGCTGGGCCATTTGGCTGATAAACTGCCCCTTGCCACAGCCAATTTCAAGGTAAAGGGGTTTATCGCCCAGAAGGGCGCGCCATTTTCCCTTGTATGCCTCGAGACCGTCCTCGAGCAGTTCTTTTCCTTTATAGTCTTCCAAGGCCTGGGATATCCAGGGCTTTTTTCGTAAACGCATGGGTCTGGGCTCCTCCTTAGGGTGATCTGCTCCTGGCTTTTTGTAGCCTTTTACGAGGCATTCACAAAAAGCACGAAAAGATGCGTTTTGTCGATGGCAAAGCGCACCTTTCCCGGGACAGATGCGTCCCTATAATGTCCTTGATTTATTTTTTGGGACCTAGGTCGTATTTTTTCAAGTAGCGGTAAAGTGTCACGCGGCTGACTCCGAGCATAATGGCCAGTTTGCTGATGTTGCCACCGGCCTGTTTCCAGCTTGCAACAAAGGCATCCTTATCATGCTTCCAGGATTTTTCAATGCGGTGTTCCCCAGGCAGCTTGATATGGCTGGCGTCGATGACACTGCCTGCCGTATGGAAGAAGGCCTGTTCAATGACTCCCTGGAGCTGCTTGATATTGCCGGGCCAGTGGCAGCTGTTGAGGAGTTCCATGGCCTCGTGGGAAAGCGTCTTTGTCGGCATGCTGTGACGGGCCGCCATTTCCGTAAGGATATGGTTGGCAATGACTTCCACATCTTCCACCCGCTCCCGCAGGGGCGGTACCCGGACGACGGTGCCAATGACCAGTTCATAGAGGCTCTTGGAAAAGAGGCCTTTATCGGTCAGACGTTTCAAGTTGGAGTCACAGGCCGCAATGATGCGGACATTGAATTTCCGGCGAACGCCTGTCTCCTTGTTGAGAACACCGTTTTTCAAAGCATCAGCCAAGACATCGCCCAGCTTCGTCGGGAATTTTTCCACTTCATCAAGGAAAAGCGTTCCCCCATTGGCCAGTTCCAAACTGCCGGCTGCCAGATGGCCCGTACCATCGGTCTTGCCAAAAAATTCTTCTTCCAGTTCCTCTTCCGGTCCTTCGTGACCGCGCACCGTAATGAGCGGAGCCGCAGCCCGTGGACTTGCCTGATGGATACCGTGGGCAAGACGCTGCTTGCCCGTACCCGGTTCGCCTTGGAGCAGGATGTTATTATCCCCGCGGGCGACGCGGGCGGCCTTATGCTGCAGGGCCTGGAACTCGCTGGAATTACCGACCATACTGTAAAGGCTGTAGCGGGAACTGTATCCCGTGGCGTGGGCAATGGTGGTCTTCAAATCCTCGATGGACATGGTGATGACGACGACACTGTCGACACGGCCGCTGTTATAGACGGGCAGGACGCTCGTCACATCTTCATAGGTACGGTCCTGGGTAATCCACGTGATTTCCTTACGGATCGTCTTCTTGCCATCAAACCCTTTTTGTACAGGAATATGTTCATAGTTCAGGAAGACATCTTCCATACGGGCCCCCTCATCCATGCGCAGACGGGCCCGGTCATTGGCGTAGCGCAGGGAGCCATCCCGGTTGACCCAGAAAATAGCTGCAGGGATGTCTTCGGAGATGATGTTGCAGACCTTCCAGTATTCAATCATCTTGAGGTAATTTTCGACGGAATACTTCATGGTCATGAGCAAGCTGAGCAGGATGTCATAAGGCAGGTCATTCTGGTCCAGGCTGAACATGGACAAAAAGTATCGATTCTGTCCATCCACACTGATGGGGGCGGAGCAGGCATCACCGGAATGGCATTCGCGGACCCACATTTCCGGTCCGAACATCAGGAAGGGAACATTGTGGCTGCGGGCCACAGAAAGGCTCGACGTACCACAGTCCTCTTCGAGCACACGCATGCCCTGAATATCATCAATGCTCCGCTGGAAGAACGGCAGGGCATAGTTTTTGAGGACATACCCCTTTTCATCAACGATGATCATGGACAGGTTATGGGAGTTAAAATACTGCTTATTCTGTTCAAAAAGTCCATCCACATAAGTCAGGACATCTTTATGCAGCTCCAACTGCCGGGCCAATTCATTGGCCGAAAGGCGCACCCCATTAGCCGGCATGGTCTCATGGTTCTGTTTACGGGCATCGCAGCGACGCCACGACTCAGCGACCCACGGATGGACATTGGGATCGATGATGCCCTCTTCAATGAACTTATTATAATAACTCGTCAATTTTTCCTTATTGCGTCGTTCCCTAATCATGAACTTCCTCCCTCAACTTGTTAACGATAAGACCGATCCCCAGAAACAAGGACCCGTTTGGCACCGTAATAACGGGACCGCCAATACGGCTCGGAAAGGCTGCACAGACGGACCCCTTTCGACGAAGTCGCACTCCAGAAAAGCCCATTGCCCGCATAGATTCCTACGTGGGAAGCCCCCGGTTCATAGGTCGTAAAGAACACCAGGTCGCCGGGCTTTAGCTGCCGCATGGTCACGAAAAGACCTTTTTCATACTGAAGGTCTGCCGTTCTCGGCAAGTCAGCCTTATGTTTCTTGAAGACGTACTGGACAAACCCCGAACAGTCAAAGGCACGCGGCGTTGTCCCGCCAAAACTGTAAGGGACTCCCTTATATTTGGAAGCGGTCCTTACCACATCTTTGCCCTTGACGCCATGGATTCCCTCTTTTTCAAAAGCAGCTTCATTGATGCGGAAATAGGTCTTATCATCCACCTTCCCTGTAACGGGCAACTTATGGGTCTTTTGGAAGATCCGCACCTGCTTTTCCAGGTCCCGGGAATATTTTCCCGTCAGCGGTGTCTTAAGGCCAAGGGTGTTCAGCTTGGTTTGGACGGTCTTGACCTTCCATCCCTTATCCCCGACTTTGAGGGGGGCATTCTTCTTTGCCGCAAAGCCCAGCGACACCGGCAGGGCAATCATAGCAACGAGAAATGCCGTTAACAGTCTTCGCATTTTCATTTATAGACGCCTCTTTCCTAAAAGCTAGCTGAAAGGGGGAGCTCTCCCCGATGGTAAAAAGGCCAACTGCCTCTTGAAATCTCCTTAATACTCCATATTAGTATAAACTTCCCAATCCGTCAATTTCGAAAGCTTTCCAATGGAAACATCCAGTTCCTGAAGCAAGCGGTCCCGGTCCTTGGGCAGCGTGCCCTTGAGGGGAACATAATTGGAAATATGATTGCTCCTAAAAAGACAGTGCCGATTCGGCGGCAGCTCAATATGGCTGAGGAAGGTCCTCACTTCTTCGGCCAAGCCACAAGGCGAAAGCAGCTCAAATTTGCCTTCTTCAAACTCCCTTAACATCTGCGTTCCTTTATATAGACGCAGCGTCAGGACACTCAGCATGTCAGGCTGAATCTGGGATACTGCATATGCGGTCTTAAGGGCATGACGTGCAGACCCCGCCGCGCCGCCGAGACCAGCAATGACCATCATGGACAGCTTCATGCCGCTTCGTACGACTTTCTGCCCGGCCGCGATGGATTCTTCGGCGGTTACCCCCTTTTGAATCTGCTGCAGGAGCTGCGAGTCCCCTGTTTCAAGGCCAAAATAAAGCATCTTGAGTCCAGCTTCTCGGAGACGCAGCAGCTCCTCATCGCTCTTGCGGAGGATATCCTTTGGCCCCGCGTAGCTTGTGACGCGCTGGAGATTGGGAAAGGTCCCGTACAGGCGGGCCAAAAGAGCAAGGAGCTTTTCCGTCGGAAGGACAAAGGCATCTCCGTCAGCAAGGAAGATGCGCCGTACTTCATCGCCGGCATAGTGGGCGGCCATGGCAATCTGCCGGTCCACAGCCTCGTCCGTATAGACTGAGAAGGGAACGTCCTTATACATGGCACAAAACGTGCAGCGATTGTGGGCACATCCCCGAGTGACACGAAGGATGAAACTGTTTGCTTCACTGGGGGGCCGGAAAACCGGCGTCTCATAATCATCAAAGTACAGTCCAAACATGAAGATTTCCTTTCTCACACAAAAACTCTTCCAATAAATATAGTCAGTATATTCAAAGCATTATCGCAATTCTTACAGCTGTACAAGTCCACCTGTATCGTGTTCATTATTATAAACTATTTTACACTTTTTTACATTACGTTTTGTAAACTTTTTGAGAAAAATTTTCCATTATAAGGGATATCTTATCCACAGGAGACTTCCTCCTTCTACTTGTAATTTACTTCTTAACCATATATAATTTTGTTTTGAAGTTGAACATGAAAGGTTAGAGGTGAACTACATGTCTACACAAGAAGCAACTTTTATGGGTGGTGTCCATGTACCTCCCAGCAAGTCCTTGACTGACAAAGTGGCCATCGAAAGATGTCCCGCACCTGACATGGTCTACATTCCTCTCTCCCAGCATATCGGCGCACCGGCCAAGCCGGTCGTCAAGGCAGGAGATAAGGTAACCCTAGGTCAGGTCATCGGTGAGGCAGGCGGTTTCGTCAGTACCAACATCCATGCCAGCGTCAGCGGCACGGTCCTGCGCATTGAAAATCGTTACATGCCCCAAGGGACAATTTCCCAGTGCGTCGTCATCAAGAACGACAAACTCGATACGCCCTGCGAAACCATCAAGGAACGCAGCGACGAGGAAATCACGCCGGATGTCATCCGCACGGCCTTGCGGGAAGGCGGTTCTGCCGGTCTTGGCGGGGCAACGTTCCCGACAGCGGTCAAGTACGCGCCTCCGAAGGAAGGGGCCCGTCCTATTGACACGATCCTGTTAAACGGCATCGAATGCGAGCCTTTCATTACGGGTGACCATCGCATCATGCTCGAATGGGCTGATGAAATGATCCAAGGCCTGAAATATTTCATGATGGCCTCCGGTGCCCAGAAAGGCATCATCGGCATCGAAGACAACAAACCCGATGCCATCGCCCTTGTTAAGGAAAAAGTCGCTTCCGAACCGAATATCGAAGTCTGCGTCTGTGCAGAAAAGTATCCGGAAGGTTCCGAAAAACACCTGATTTACGCGGCCACCGGTCGTACGGTTCCTGACCGTGGACTGCCTGCCGATGTCGGCGTCATCGTCGATAATGTCGGGACTGCGGTTGCCTGCTACCGTATGGTGAAAAAGAACATTCCTCTATATGAACGCGTCACGACCATCAGCGGTGACGGCGTCAATAAACCGGGCAACTACATCTGCCGCCTGGGCACACTCTACAGCGATGCCGTGGAACTGGCTGCCGGCGGACTCAAAGGCACTCCGGGCAAGTTCATTTCCGGCGGGATGATGATGGGCTTTTCCACGCCGAGCCTCGATTACCCCATTGCTAAATGGTCCGGTGCAGTCCTTATCTTCAATTCCGAATCTCCTTTTGCTCAATATGTCGAACCCAGCCCCTGCGTCCATTGCGCTCGCTGCGTCGACGCCTGCCCCATGAAGCTGGAACCGACGGAAATCGTTCAAGCCGTCAAACGCCAGAACTGGGAAGAAGCAGAACGGTTCTCCTGCCATGCCTGCGTCGAATGTGGATCCTGCGCCTTTGTCTGCCCTGCCCACATTCCTCTGGTCCAGTACATCCGCATGGGCAAACAGTTCATCAGGGGAAAAGGCCATGGCGGTCACAACCCGTTCTATAAACTGGATAAATAATTACGCGAAAGGACTGGATATTGATTATGGAACCTATTAAAGAGCCTACGCCATTGGTTCTTGTCACCTCCTCCCCGCATATGCACTGCGGGCTGACCATTGGCAAGTCCATGAGAGAAGTCATGTTGGCCCTTGTACCGGCTATCATCGCTTCTGTTTATTACTTCCGCATGAGCGCCGCCATTGTCATGGTGACTTGTGTTGTTTCTGCCATTGTCTTTGAAACCATCTGCAATAAAGTCATGCACAAGCCTAACACCGTACAGGACGGCAGTGCAGCCCTGACGGGCCTGCTCCTTGCGATGTGCCTGCCAGCCTCCATGCCGCCCCTGTTTGCGGCCATGGGCAGCATGTTCGCCATTGTTGTCGGCAAGGCTGTCTTCGGCGGTCTGGGCTGCAACATCTTCAACCCGGCCCACATCGGCCGTGCCATCCTACTGGCGTCCTTCCCGCAGCAGATGACAAACTGGGTTCTTCCGGCTACAGCAGCTGCTTCCGACGCAGTCAGCACAGCCACCCCGCTTGCTGTCATGCGGGCTACGGAAAAGATCTGGCAGGCCGGCGGTGCCGCCAGTGCGGCCAAGCTTCCTGACCTCATGAACCTTTTCTGGGGCAATGTCGGCGGCTCCCTCGGTGAAACCTGTGTACCGGCCCTCGTACTTGGCGGTCTTTACCTCATCTACAAGAAACTCATTGATTGGCGTATCCCTGTCTTCTATCTCGTCACCGTGGCCATCCTGACAGGTGTGTACGGTGCCGTTATGGGCTATCCCAGCACCTTCCCCCTGTATCATCTGTTTGCCGGCGGTCTCATGATTGGTGCCTTCTTCATGGCAACTGACTGGGTCACGAGCCCGATTACCAAAAAAGGCAAGATCATCTATGCCATTGGCCTGGGTGTCCTGACCTCCCTGATCCGTCTGCGTGGCAGCTACACCGAAGGCGTCTGCTATTCCATCCTGATGATGAACATGGTCACCCCGATGATTGACCGGTTCGTCCGGAACGTATCCTTCGGAGGAGGTCTCAAAAAATGAGTAATTTCTTCGTAAAACTGACATCCACCCTTCTCATCACCTGCGCTGCCAGTGTTGCCCTCGTTGCCGGCGCTCATGAAGGGACCAAGGAAATCATTGCCAAAAAGCATGAAGCTGATACAAAAGCAGCTTACAAGCAGGTCCTCCCTGACCTGGGCGACCTCCAGAAGGAAAAGGCCCCGGGAGACCTCATCAGCGATATCCAAAAATCCAGTAAAGGCGGCAAAGCCAACGGTTATATCTACACTGTCGATCCCAGCGGGTACGGCGGCAAGATCAAACTCATGGTCGGCATCGACGCCGAGAAAGGGACCATTACGGGCATCAAGGTCCTGAGCCATTCGGAAACCCCGGGTCTGGGTGCCCGCAGCACCGAACCGGAATGGCAGGCTCAGTTCAAAGGAAAATCCCTGAAAAATGACCTTGTTGTCACCAAACAAGATCCCACGAAGGACAATGACATCCGTGCCATCACGGCTGCCACCATCACTTCGAGAGCGGTCGTTACAGGCGTTAACGCGGCACGCGACCACTACATGAAGAATTTTGCTAACGGAAAGGGCTGATCGGCATGCTGTCAGATTTGACAAAAGGTATCATTAAAGAAAACCCGCTGTTTGTCCAGCTCCTGGGTGTTTGTCCCTCCCTGGCAACAAGCGGATCTTTGGAGAATGCGGTCGGTATGGGCTGTGCTTTTACCTTCGTCCTGTTCTTCTCCAACATCATCATTTCCCTGATCCGGAAACTCATTCCCGATCAGGTCCATATCCCGGCTTACATCGTCGTCATCGCATCCCTCGTAACCATCCTGGAAATGCTGATGAACGCCTTTGTTCCGGCCCTGTATGAATCTCTGGGTGTCTTCGTTCCCCTGATTGTAGTTAACTGCATCGTTTTGGGCCGTGCAGAAGCTTTTGCCTGCAAACACGGCGTTGTTTCCTCCGCCCTTGATGCCATTGGTATGGGCATTGGCTTTACTTTCGCCCTGAGCCTCATTGCCCTCTTCCGTGAACTCATCGGTTCCGGCAAACTCTTTGGTCATGTCGTGCTTGGCAGTGCCTACACCCCGGTCCTCATCTTCATCCTGCCGGCAGGTGCCTTCCTGACCATGGGCTTCGTCTTTGCTATGGTTAACTACTTCCGTCAGAAAGGAGATGCTCGTTAATGGGAGACAGTATCTTTGGAATCTTATTCAGTTCCATCTTCGTCAGCAACATCATCTTATCCCGGTTCCTGGGCATGTGCTCCTTCTTGGGCGTTTCCAAGAACTTCAATAACTCCCTTGGCATGGGGGCAGCCGTAACCTTTGTTATGCTTCTTGCTACCATGCTTTCCTATGCCCTGTACCACCTCATCCTGGTCCCCTTCGATCTGACCTACTTGAAGACCCTTGTCTTCATCCTGTCCATCGCGACCTTGGTCCAGCTCGTTGAAATGTTCATGAAAAAGACGATGCCCGCCCTTCATAAGGCCATGGGGATCTACCTGCCCCTGATCACCACGAACTGTGCCATCCTGGGTATCGCCCTTATCAACGTTGAATCCAACTATAACTTCCTGCAGTCTGTTGCCAACTCCATCGGCACGTCCCTGGGTTACACCATGGCCATCCTGCTCTTCTCCTGCATCCGCGAAAAGCTCATTGAGGATATGATCCCCAGCTGCTTGAGAAACCTGCCGATTGCCTTGATTACGGCCGCCTGCATGTCCATCGCCATGATGGGAATGAGCGGTATTCATTGAGTTAGGAGCTGAAAGATATGGAAACTGCTGTTATTATCATTGCCATCCTAGGCGGCGTCTTCGGTGCCATCCTTGCCATCGCCGGCAAGAAACTGGCCGTTGAAGAAGATCCCCGCAAGGATGAAATCCTGGCCCTCCTGCCGGGCGCCAACTGCGGCGGCTGCGGCTATGCTGGCTGTGCTGCCATGGCAGATGCCATCGTCGCCGGCCAAGAAGAAGGCGCCATGAAATGTGCAGCCTGTGCTGCCGAAAACAAAAAGGCCATCAAAGCGGTGATGGGCCTTGCAGCTGACGACGACGAAAATGCCGTCCGCATGATTCCCCGTCTCCACTGCAATGGGTGCAAAGAAAACCGCCCGGCCAAATACAAACGGGAAGGCGTCAAGAACTGCTTCCTCGCCGCGGCTACCGCTGGCGGCCCTGGCCAGTGCAACTTTGGCTGCTTTGGCTGTGGCGCCTGCGTTGATGCCTGCAGCTTCGGCGCCCTGGCCATGGGAGAAAATGGCCTGCCCCAGTTCGACTATGATAAATGCGTTGGCTGCGGTGCCTGTGCCTCCACGTGCCCGCAGTTCCTCATTGAAATGATGAAGGCTTCGAACAAGGTTCTGGTCCAGTGCAACAACCGTGAAAAAGGCAAAGCCGCTATGACTGACTGCGGCGTTTCCTGCATCAGCTGCGGACTGTGCGCAAAGAACTGCCCGAAACAAGCCATCACCATGGAAGACGGTGTCAATGGCAGCATCCCTGTCATCGATTACGATAAATGCGTTGGCTGCGGACTGTGCGTACAAAAATGCCCGCGCAAGTGCCTAGTCAAGATCACACCGCTTGAAGCTCCCCAGCCTTCTGCAAAAAGACCGGATCCGGTGGGCTGTGTTGCCTGCCAGACGGCAGAAAACCTCAACCAAGAAGCCCAGCAGTAAGCTAGGCGCCATTTCAAAAAGAATGGATCTATGATGAGAAAAATATGGATGATTCTTTTAAGCAGCCTGTTTCTTCAAGGCTGCTTTTTTCAAGACCAAAACAGCACCATCCATCATGAAGATACACGCTTCATGATGGATACCATCGTCACCATTGAAACAACGGGGAAAAGTGAGGACACCCTCAAAAGTACAACCGACAAGGCCTTTGCCGCCTTCCAAGAGATTGCTGATGAAACGGATTCCTACGCACCCCATGGTCCTAAGGACCTTTATGCCATCAATGAAAAGGCAGGGACGGGGCCCCAAAAAGCGGCCCCCCACCTCCTTGCCATCCTAAAAAGCGCAGCTAGCCATCCCCATCAGGAACTTTCCCTCACCTTAGGACCCGTCATCAAGATCTGGAACGACAATCGAGAGAAAAAGACCGTGCCCTCCAGAGCTGAAATTGCTGACGCTCTCACCCTCACCAAAGGTTCCCGCGTCAGGATCGACGAAACAACGGGCACCCTTACCCTCATGCCGGGGACCCAGATCGACCTGGGAGCTGTGGCAAAGGGCTACGCCGTGGAAGAAGCAGCCAAGGTCCTCCAGAAGGAAGGCGGCTTCCAAACCGCCCTCATCAACGCCGGCGGCAACATCAAGGTCCTTGGGGAAAAGCCTGATCACAAACCTTGGCGCATCGGCATCCAGGACCCGAAGGATCCGGAAAAGGTCCTGGGGAACCCTTTCGGTTCCTCCCGGTACAGCCATTGCAACAAGCGGCGACTATCAGCGCTATTACGAAGTAAGCGGCGTCCGCTACCATCACATCCTCAATCCGCAGACGGGCTGGCCCAGCCGCAATGCCCATTCCGTTACAGTCGTTACTCAATCGGCCTTTTGGGCAGATTTTTATTCCACCCTGCTCTTTGTCATGACACCTAAGGACGCCATGGCCCTTGTTGAAAACAATCCGTCCCTTGAAATGGTCTATCAGGACCTGGATGGAACGCTCCACATTTCCAGCGGACTCAAGGACCTTTTCGTCCAAGGTCAATAAAGGAGGTTTTCATGCGCAAAAATGATGGACGGCTCATTGCCGTCATGGCTCTTGCAGCCGTACTCAGCTTCCTCTTCATCAATATGACCCAGAAGGGAACCCATAAAGAACTGGTCATCCAAAAGGATCGGGCCGTCATCAAGCGCGTGGATCTGGGAAAAGTTACGGCTGATACGAAACTGACCATTGATGTGGATGACGGACAGATGGTCATCGTCTATAATAAGGATGGAGCTTGGGTCGAATCATCACCCTGCCCCGATAAAATCTGCATTAAGGAAGGCCGGATCCAGAAACCGGGAGAGACCATTGCCTGCGTCCCGGAAAAGGTGCTTCTGACCCTCCAAAGTGCTGCAAAGGAGCGTGAACATGATGCCATCCTCCGCTAAGGGGTTCAGCGCCCACGACCTGACCCAGCTTGGGATCCTTTTGGCAGCCGCCATTGCCCTGCGATTTGCCGAATCAACCGTAGCCTACCTGCTGCCTTTGCCGGGAGCCCATTTGGGCCTTGCCAATGCCGTGACCATCATCGTCCTCTACCTCTACGGAACGAAACGGACGGCCCTTTTTCTTGCAGCGAGGATCCTTTTGACAGGCCTCCTTTTTACCGGCCTTTTTTCCCCAGGCTTCAGCATTGGACTTGCCGGTGCTGTCCTGAGTTTTCTTTTCATGGCCCTTGCCGTCCAGAAGGATTGGTTTTCCAGCGTCGGCGTTGGCGTCCTCGGTGCCTTCACCCATAACTGCGGTCAAATCCTTGCGGCCATGGTGCTCATGCAGAGCACAGCCCTTGTGAGCTACCTGCCCTTTCTCATCGGCATTGGAATTCCCACAGGTATCTTTACGGGACTTGTTGCGGGCATTTTCCTGAAACGGGTCCCAGCCAACGAATGCCTGCGTAAATAAGGAGGTCTTTTGGATGGAAGAACTGGACATACTCCAAAGAAAAATGGAAGATTGTACAGCCTGTCCCCTGCGCGGTGACTGTATTGCTCCGGTTGGCTGGTTTGGGGATCCCCACAGTCCCCTCGTCATTGTCGGCGAAGGACCAGGCGGCGTCGAGGATGACTATGGCTGTCCCCTTATCGGCCCCAGCGGACAGCTCCTGGATAAGGCGCTCTGGTCCGTCAAAATCACACGGGACCATGTCCTTACAACAAACGTCATTAAGTGCCGGCCTAGGAACAACCGGACACCAACGCCGGAAGAAGCCGCTTTCTGCGCCCATCGCATCCTTGACGAGGAGCTGCGCCTTATTGCGCCCAAAGTCATCATTGCCTTGGGCGGCGTAGCCCTCAAATACTTCAAAGGTCCCGAGGCCCGCATCACCAAGGAACGAGGCCAATGGTTCCGGACAAACCAAGGCTTTGACGCCATTGCCACCTTCCATCCCTCCTATCTCCTGCGCCTATCGGGAAAAGCCCAGATTGACGCCAAGTGGCAAGTCTTCCATGACCTTGAAGCGGCAAAAGCCAAAGTCCTTGAATCCGTTCCCGATTATCCCTTTTGTTCCGACCATCCGGTCAATCTCTTTGCCCGCTTCCGCAAGCGGGAATAAGTCCGAGAAGGATGGGAAGTCATCATTGATTTCCTGTCCTTCTCTTTTTATTTTCACTTTTGTCCCTACGTCAAGACCTTTTTTGTAAAAAAAGAAAACAAGCCCCATATTTTTCCCATTAATTTGACAGTTCATTGAAGTGTGTTAAGATAGAACTGACACGAATAGAAAGCATCAGGCTAAGCCATCCAGAAAGAATGATACCAAGTCAGGCAGACTTACCAAGGAGGAATAATTTATGACCCAATTTGAAGGTTTTACCAATTTATACCAAGTTTCGAAGACCCTTCGTTTTGAACTGATTCCCCAAGGAAAAACACTCAAACATATCCAGGAGCAAGGGTTCATTGAGGAGGATAAAGCTCGCAATGACCATTACAAAGAGTTAAAACCAATCATTGACCGCATCTATAAGACTTATGCTGATCAATGTCTCCAACTGGTACAGCTTGACTGGGAGAATCTATCTGCAGCCATAGACTCCTATCGTAAGGAAAAAACCGAAGAAACACGAAATGCGCTGATTGAGGAGCAAGCAACATATAGAAATGCGATTCATGACTACTTTATAGGTCGGACGGATAATCTGACAGATGCCATAAATAAGCGCCATGCTGAAATCTATAAAGGACTTTTTAAAGCTGAACTTTTCAATGGAAAAGTTTTAAAGCAATTAGGGACCGTAACCACGACAGAACATGAAAATGCTCTACTCCGTTCGTTTGACAAATTTACGACCTATTTTTCCGGCTTTTATGAAAACCGAAAAAATGTCTTTAGCGCTGAAGATATCAGCACGGCAATTCCCCATCGAATCGTCCAGGACAATTTCCCTAAATTTAAGGAAAACTGCCATATTTTTACAAGATTGATAACCGCAGTTCCTTCTTTGCGGGAGCATTTTGAAAATGTCAAAAAGGCCATTGGAATCTTTGTTAGTACGTCTATTGAAGAAGTCTTTTCCTTTCCCTTTTATAATCAACTTCTAACCCAAACGCAAATTGATCTTTATAATCAACTTCTCGGCGGCATATCTAGGGAAGCAGGCACAGAAAAAATCAAGGGACTTAATGAAGTTCTCAATCTGGCTATCCAAAAAAATGATGAAACAGCCCATATAATCGCGTCCCTGCCGCATCGTTTTATTCCTCTTTTTAAACAAATTCTTTCCGATCGAAATACGTTATCCTTTATTTTGGAAGAATTCAAAAGCGATGAGGAAGTCATCCAATCCTTCTGCAAATATAAAACCCTCTTGAGAAACGAAAATGTACTGGAGACTGCAGAAGCCCTTTTCAATGAATTAAATTCCATTGATTTGACTCATATCTTTATTTCCCATAAAAAGTTAGAAACCATCTCTTCAGCGCTTTGTGACCATTGGGATACCTTGCGCAATGCACTTTACGAAAGACGGATTTCTGAACTCACTGGCAAAATAACAAAAAGTGCCAAAGAAAAAGTTCAAAGGTCATTAAAACATGAGGATATAAATCTCCAAGAAATTATTTCTGCTGCAGGAAAAGAACTATCAGAAGCATTCAAACAAAAAACAAGTGAAATTCTTTCCCATGCCCATGCTGCACTTGACCAGCCTCTTCCCACAACATTAAAAAAACAGGAAGAAAAAGAAATCCTCAAATCACAGCTCGATTCGCTTTTAGGCCTTTATCATCTTCTTGATTGGTTTGCTGTCGATGAAAGCAATGAAGTCGACCCAGAATTCTCAGCACGGCTGACAGGCATTAAACTAGAAATGGAACCAAGCCTTTCGTTTTATAATAAAGCAAGAAATTATGCGACAAAAAAGCCCTATTCGGTGGAAAAATTTAAATTGAATTTTCAAATGCCAACCCTTGCCTCTGGTTGGGATGTCAATAAAGAAAAAAATAATGGAGCTATTTTATTCGTAAAAAATGGTCTCTATTACCTTGGTATCATGCCTAAACAGAAGGGGCGCTATAAAGCCCTGTCTTTTGAGCCGACAGAAAAAACATCAGAAGGATTCGATAAGATGTACTATGACTACTTCCCAGATGCCGCAAAAATGATTCCTAAGTGTTCCACTCAGCTAAAGGCTGTAACCGCTCATTTTCAAACTCATACCACCCCCATTCTTCTCTCAAATAATTTCATTGAACCTCTTGAAATCACAAAAGAAATTTATGACCTGAACAATCCTGAAAAGGAGCCTAAAAAGTTTCAAACGGCTTATGCAAAGAAGACAGGCGATCAAAAAGGCTATAGAGAAGCGCTTTGCAAATGGATTGACTTTACGCGGGATTTTCTCTCTAAATATACGAAAACAACTTCAATCGATTTATCTTCACTCCGCCCTTCTTCGCAATATAAAGATTTAGGGGAATATTACGCCGAACTGAATCCGCTTCTCTATCATATCTCCTTCCAACGAATTGCTGAAAAGGAAATCATGGATGCTGTAGAAACGGGAAAATTGTATCTGTTCCAAATCTACAATAAGGATTTTGCGAAGGGCCATCACGGGAAACCAAATCTCCACACCCTGTATTGGACAGGTCTCTTCAGTCCTGAAAACCTTGCGAAAACCAGCATCAAACTTAATGGTCAAGCAGAATTGTTCTATCGACCTAAAAGCCGCATGAAGCGGATGGCCCATCGTCTTGGGGAAAAAATGCTGAACAAAAAACTAAAGGACCAGAAGACACCGATTCCAGATACCCTCTACCAAGAACTGTACGATTATGTCAACCACCGGCTAAGCCATGATCTTTCCGATGAAGCAAGGGCCCTGCTTCCAAATGTTATCACCAAAGAAGTCTCCCATGAAATTATAAAGGATCGGCGGTTTACTTCCGATAAATTTTTCTTCCATGTTCCCATTACACTGAATTATCAAGCAGCCAATAGTCCCAGTAAATTCAACCAGCGTGTCAATGCCTACCTTAAGGAGCATCCGGAAACGCCCATCATTGGTATCGATCGTGGAGAACGCAATCTAATCTATATTACCGTCATTGACAGTACTGGGAAAATTTTGGAGCAGCGTTCCCTGAATACCATCCAGCAATTTGACTACCAAAAAAAATTGGACAACAGGGAAAAAGAGCGTGTTGCCGCCCGTCAAGCCTGGTCCGTCGTCGGAACGATCAAAGACCTTAAACAAGGCTACTTGTCACAGGTCATCCATGAAATTGTAGACCTGATGATTCATTACCAAGCTGTTGTCGTCCTTGAAAACCTCAACTTCGGATTTAAATCAAAACGGACAGGCATTGCCGAAAAAGCAGTCTACCAACAATTTGAAAAGATGCTAATAGATAAACTCAACTGTTTGGTTCTCAAAGATTATCCTGCTGAGAAAGTGGGAGGCGTCTTAAACCCGTATCAACTTACAGATCAGTTCACGAGCTTTGCAAAAATGGGCACGCAAAGCGGCTTCCTTTTCTATGTACCGGCCCCTTATACCTCAAAGATTGATCCCCTGACTGGTTTTGTCGATCCCTTTGTATGGAAGACCATTAAAAATCATGAAAGTCGGAAGCATTTCCTAGAAGGATTTGATTTCCTGCATTATGATGTCAAAACAGGTGATTTTATCCTCCATTTTAAAATGAATCGGAATCTCTCTTTCCAGAGAGGGCTTCCTGGCTTCATGCCAGCTTGGGATATTGTTTTCGAAAAGAATGAAACCCAATTTGATGCAAAAGGGACGCCCTTCATTGCAGGAAAACGAATTGTTCCTGTAATCGAAAATCATCGTTTTACGGGTCGTTACAGAGACCTCTATCCCGCTAATGAACTCATTGCCCTTCTGGAAGAAAAAGGCATTGTCTTTAGAGACGGAAGTAATATATTACCCAAACTTTTAGAAAATGATGATTCTCATGCAATTGATACGATGGTCGCCTTGATTCGCAGTGTACTCCAAATGAGAAACAGCAATGCCGCAACGGGGGAAGACTACATCAACTCTCCCGTTAGGGATCTGAACGGGGTGTGTTTCGACAGTCGATTCCAAAATCCAGAATGGCCAATGGATGCGGATGCCAACGGAGCTTATCATATTGCCTTAAAAGGGCAGCTTCTTCTGAACCACCTCAAAGAAAGCAAAGATCTGAAATTACAAAACGGCATCAGCAACCAAGATTGGCTGGCCTACATTCAGGAACTGAGAAACTGACAGATGGAAGACGATTGGATTCAAATCTCCCAATTGAATGATTTTATCTTTTGTCCGGCGTCCATATATTTTCACAATCTCTATGGACGCCAGGCAGTCCTGACTTATCAGAGTCCTGACCAGCTCAAAGGAACTGCCGCACATTCTGCAATCGATCAGCGCCGATATAGTACCCATAAAAATATCTTACAATCACTGTTCGTTGAATCCTCAACATATGGACTGATTGGAAAAATAGATTTATTTGACAGCTCGACAAAAACTCTGATTGAACGCAAAAAACAAATTAAGACCATCTATGATGGCTATATTTTTCAAATTTATGGTCAATATTTCTGCATGATAGAAATGGGATTCCAAGTAGACCATCTACAACTCTATAGTTTGGATGATCATCGAAAATATGACATTTCCTTACCGAAGGACGATCAACCTATGTTTCAAAAATTTGAACAACTACTTAAGGAAATGCGCCAATTTTCACTGTCTTCCTTTAAGCAACAAAATCAAAAGAAATGTCTCCACTGCATTTACGAGCCAGCCTGCGACAGGTCCCTATTATGATGACAATTAACGATTTTTGCGCAAAGCAAATTGCCTTTATTTTTTTAGGGCAAGGAGAAAAGCTTTCATTTCGCAATGATAACCTTCTTATTCTCGATAAAGACAAAAAAATAAAATACCAAATTACGTGTTATCGCATCTTTGCCCTTTTCATAGTAGGACACTTCGTCCTAACAAGCGGATTGATTCAACGCTCCCATAAATTTGGATTTCCGATTTACCTCATGACAAATTCCCTAAAACTTTATGAATCCTTTGGTGGACAGATGGATGGAAATGTACTTTTAAGGAAAGCGCAATACGAATACGAGGGACTTTCCATTGGAAAACATATCTTGTCTAACAAAATTCTTGTACAAAGATCCGTCCTTAATCTGCAAAGAAAAAAAGATGCTTCCTTACTAAATGCTATTCACCTATTGGCTGACTATAATCAACGAATTCATGATTATGAAGGGCCCTTGGATGGATTATTAGGATACGAAGGAGCGGCAGCGCGCCTTTATTTCAAGCATGAGTTCAACAATATTTCTTGGACAGCAAGACATCCCCGTATCAAGCCAGATTATATCAATGCCACTCTTGATATAGGGTATACCATTCTTTTTAACTTTATTGACGCTCTCCTTCGTCTCTACGGATTTGATACCTATTGCGGTGTCCTTCATCGCCAGTTTTATATGCGAAAATCCCTGGTCTGTGACATCATGGAACCTTTTCGGCCTATCATTGATTACCAAATTCGTAAAGCAATCAATCTCAATCAATGTAAAGAAACTGATTTCACTGAAGTCAACCGCCAGTACCTATTACAGTGGAAAAAGAATAAGGATTACGTCGCATTTCTACTTAAAGCAATTTTAGACTATAAACGTGACATTTTCTTGTATATCCAGCAATATTACAGGGCTTTTATGAAACACAAAAACCCTGACGAGTTTCCCCTCTTTATAATAAAATCATGATTATCCTAAGCTATGATATTTCAGATGATAAACTGCGGGCACGTTTTGCCAAATATATTCTAAAGTTTGGTCATCGCATCCAATATTCAGTTTATGAAATTGATAATAGTAAGCACATATTAGATAATATAATTTGCGAAATTCAGAACCATTTCATGAAAAAGTTTGATCAATCGGACAGTATCCTCATCTTAGAATTGACTTCATCGTGCAAAGTAATTAAAATGGGATATGCAGCTAATGAAGACTCTGATACGGTCATTGTCTAACCTGCAAACCTCCAACTTACTATTGCTAAGGAGTATATATTTTGTATAAAAGGTCTTTTTTCAGCATATTTTTTCAATATATGGTCTTACTTGGCGCCGAAAATGCATTCATATGCAGATAGGGGTCAAAAGACCTTTTTAATTTCTACTCTTGTAGATATTAGGGTTGGCTGCGTTTCCTCCGTGTCAAAAGACCTTTTTAATTTCTACTCTTGTAGATGTCTAAACTGGTCGAAATCGACCAGTGTCAAAAGACCTTTTTAATTTCTACTCTTGTAGATATACCTTTTGGTAGTATTATCAGAAAGTCAAAAGACCTTTTTAATTTCTACTCTTGTAGATTAGATGGCTTGTTTGACAGCCTCAACCGTCAAAAGACCTTTTTAATTTCTACTCTTGTAGATGCGCCTTCCAGCAGCGTCAACCCTGCAGTCAAAAGACCTTTTTAATTTCTACTCTTGTAGATATAGATTGCCATAAGATATCCCCCTTGTCAAAAGACCTTTTTAATTTCTACTCTTGTAGATTTCTTTGGCGAAGCAACCGCCGATTGGTCAAAAGACCTTTTTAATTTCTACTCTTGTAGATTAAAACCCATGGTATATAGCGCTTGAGGTCAAAAGACCTTTTTAATTTCTACTCTTGTAGATGCAATTTTTTGGCCCTTATTGATAGGGGTCAAAAGACCTTTTTAATTTCTACTCTTGTAGATAGCGAGTCGAGCCGCTTCTCGCTTGGTGTCAAAAGACCTTTTTAATTTCTACTCTTGTAGATTTAACCTGCGTGCCTTTGCGGATGCAGTCAAAAGACCTTTTTAATTTCTACTCTTGTAGATTTATCAAGGATGTCGAACGTTCCATGTGTCAAAAGACCTTTTTAATTTCTACTCTTGTAGATACACGGAAGGTGATTGAAAATCAACAAGTCAAAAGACCTTTTTAATTTCTACTCTTGTAGATTGACGAGAAAACGGTTTGTGCGGGTGGGTCAAAAGACCTTTTTAATTTCTACTCTTGTAGATAAATGATGTGGAGTGGAAGCCCGTCGAGTCAAAAGACCTTTTTAATTTCTACTCTTGTAGATTTGACAACAAATGGGCGCCGTCTGTTCGTCAAAAGACCTTTTTAATTTCTACTCTTGTAGATCAATGGGCGGAGACCCAGCATCCATTCGGGTCAAAAGACCTTTTTAATTTCTACTCTTGTAGATATCGCCGTTCCAAGTCTTCCAGTCGAGTCAAAAGGCCTTTTTAATTTCTACTCTTGTAGATTTTTTGGGAACGTCGATGTCAACGAAGGTCAAAAGACCTTTTTAATTTCTACTCTTGTAGATATGTAAGCGAAGGCGTTCCGGTTCAGGTCAAAAGACCTTTTTAATTTCTACTCTTGTAGATGAAAGTGCGGAGTCATAATCCTTTGGGTGTCAAAAGACCTTTTTAATTTCTACTCTTGTAAACGATAGCCATTGCTCCAATGCAATGCCAAAACATTTTTTGTTTTTGACTCTTTTGGATTTGAATTTTCCTTTTCCTATCACGCCTTTATCTATTCAACAAAACCCTTTCGTTCTTCCTGTAGCGGAAGGGCCTTTTTCGGTTCTTTGTCAAATTTTGGGGTGCTAAAGTGTCTATGCACTTCTGGAGAGGACATGCACTGAATACAGTGCGTGTCCTTTTTCGTTGCGTGTGTTAATGTACAAGCTCCTATGACGAAAGCGCTCAAAATTGCGCAGACCAAATGAAATCCGTTTTAACACCTTGATTTTATTGCTGCAGCCTTCAGTAAAACCGTTGGAGTAAGGATATATAAGGGCGCTCCTGATTTCTTCGTACCAATAGGTAAAGGACTTAACCAGAGAGTTCATTTCCGGTAAATCAGCGCTTTTTACTAGGTCTATCCATGCTGAAAGTGCCCAAGAAATGTTGGCATGATCTTTGAATCGAAGCACCTTGGAAAATGCGTATGTTAGCGCGTAAGCACATCTTAGACGAGGGAAGCAGCGAAGGATTCCCTCCAGCTTTATAAGCTCTTCTTCGGTTAATTTCTCATATGGTTTCGTTAAGATTGTCTTGTTGGACTTAACCATTCGGCTATGGTGACAAAGGCGCTTTTGCTCTGCTTTGTAAGCGCGCTCCATGGCCCATTGGACTAAGCGGATCATATGAAAACGGTCTGCCACGATGCGCGCCTTGGGGAAGATCGTTTTTATGACTGAACGGAACTGCATAGACATGTCCATTGTGACAAATTCTACTTTTCGTCGTTCACTCATTGGAAATTGATAGAAATACTGGAGCAGAGCCGGTGTGGTTCGTGCCGGAAGAATGTCCATTATACGCTTGTTTTCAGAGTCAGTGATGATGACTTGGTACTTCTGACCGGCAGCATTTCCTTTAAATTCATCGATGGAAAGCACGCGGGGAAGGTGACTGGGACGAGGAATATGGACTTCATTAAAGACGCGAATGACCTGGCTGGTGGTGACATGGCATCGTCTGGCCACTTCTTGGAAAGAAAGGTGTTGACGCAGCTCCTGGAGCATGACTTGTTGAAGCGAGGAAGAGGTTTGGAAATACGGAGAGGCAAAGGGGCTCTTCTCGTTAAC
>NZ_AWUR01000017.1:0-6555 GCF_000468835.1 Acidaminococcus sp. BV3L6
AACTTAGATGCTTTTAAAGGAATTTTAAGATCTTTTAAAGATTGGGAGGCTGCAATTATTCAAGCAATTATCCAGCCATACTCCAATGGATTCACAGAAGGCTGTAACAACCTGATTAAGACGGTTAAGAGAGTTGCATTTGGAATGCGTGATTTCAACAGATTTAGGAACCGGATTCTCTATGTGAATTGGCAAAAAAGGAACTCGGCAAATGCCTTGCCGAGTTCCTAAAAGGCGATTTAGTTGTGGGGCACCCCAACATTTGACAAAGAACCCTTTTTCTTATGAAAGGGCATCATGGCCGATAAAATTTTATTCCCTGAAATTGTTTTTATAGGAAAGTCATAGTATAATAACTTAGATATAGATATAACTAACCGATACGGAGGGGTGTAAACCATGAAACCGGAAGAAATTTCCAAAGATATTTTTGATGTGGGCATCCGCGATTGGACCTGCTCTGATTTCCACGGCTTTGCGACACCACGGGGCGTTACCTATAACTCGTTCCTTATCATGGATGAGAAAGTTTGCCTCATCGACGGCGTCAAGGCCCCTTTTGCAGAACGCCAGCTTTATAAGATCAGTGAAGTCGTCGATCCCCAGAAGGTCGATTACATTGTCGTAAACCATGTGGAACCGGACCACTCCGGCTCACTTCCGCTGCTTGCCCAGAAATGCCCGAATGCCACGTTCCTCATTACGCCTCAGGGCGCCACGGAACTAAAGGAACACTACGGCGATATCTTCAACTGCCAGATCGTGAAGAAGGGGGAAAGCATCAGCCTTGGGAAACGGAGCCTGACCTTTGTTCCCATCCCCATGGTCCACTGGCCTGATTCCATGGTGACCTACTGCCCGGAAGAAGAAATCCTCTTTTCCAGCGATGCTTTCGGTCAGCATTACTGCTGCTCCAAGCGCTTTGATGACGAGACGGAAGTCGAGAACATGTTCTATGAAGCGCAGCGCTACTATGCCAACATCCTGACCCCGTTCCGGAAACTCATCCCGAACGCGGTAAAGGCCGTGCGGGGTCTCAAGCTTCGCATGATCTGCTCCTGCCACGGCAGCATTTGGCGCAGCCATATCGAAGAGATCCTGAAGCTTTATGAAGATTGGAGCCTGGGGAAGGCCCTTGACCGCATCATCATTGTCTATGACACCATGTGGGGCGGCACGGCTGCCATGGCAACGGCCATCATGGATGGCATCCAAGCCCAGGGGATGCGTGTTAAACTGTACCGCTATACGAGCGAGCAGAAAGCCGCCATCATGAGCGATGTCCTGACGGCAAAGGCTATCCTTGTTGGTTCTCCGACGCAGAACTGCGTGATGATGCCGACCATGGGTGCTTTCATGATGTACCTCAAAGGCATGAAGCTGACGGATAAGAAGGCTGCTGCTTTTGGAACCTATGGCTGGGCCGGCGGTGCGGAAAAGGAACTGGAAGACGCGATCACGGCAAGCGGGATGGAGCTTCTGCCTGGCTATACCTGCAAGTGGCGCCCCCTGCCGGAAGAAATCAAGGCTGCTGAAAAGTTTGGCTATGAATTTGCTGAAAAGATTGCTGCGTCCAGCAAGTAATCCTTTCGGTCTGTAAGAAGTAAGAAGGAGCTGAAACCATGATGACAATGATTTCAGCTCCTTTGTTTTCCTAGGAAAAGGAGCCGTTATGTCCGATATCATTGCTGGCCGCAATGCCGTCAGGGAAGCCCTGCGCGGCACGCGGCCCATTCAAAAAGTCCTGGTCCTTGAAAGCGGCCATGGGGGAAGCTTCGAAGAAATCCTTTCCCTCTGTGTCAAGCGCCATGTGGCGGTGGAACGCGTCAATAAGGAGCGCCTGGACCGCTTAAGCCCTGACGTGCGTCATCAAGGCGTCGTGGCCGTTGGCTCTGCTGTCGCATTTCGGGATCTTGATGAGGTCCTGGAAGGGGTGGCCCAAAAGGGAAAAGTCCCTTTTTTGCTCCTTCTCGATGAACTGCAGGATCCTCAGAACATTGGTGCCCTTATCCGCTCGGCCAATGCCGCCGGTGTCGATGCTGTCATTGTTCCCCAGCGTCGCAGTGCTCCTTTGGGGGCGGTTGTGGCAAAGATTTCAGCCGGTGCCTTGGAACATGAACCCGTCGTTTCCGTGACCAATCTTGTCCGGACCATGAAAGACCTGAAAAAGCGCGGATTTTGGATTGTTGGTGCTGATATGGATGGCAAGGACCTTTATTTCGATGCCGATCTGACCGGACCTTTGGTCCTTGTTGTCGGTGCCGAGGGCAAAGGCGTAGGGCGTCTTGTGAAGGAAAACTGTGATTTTCTTGTCCGCATCCCCATGCTGGGACAGGTCCAGTCCCTGAATGCTTCCGTTGCAGGCGGCATCCTCTTATATGAAATTACAAGGCAGCGCATCATCAGTGCCCGCAAGGCGTAAGGAGGCGATGGGATGGCCAAGGAACCGGCTGCAGTGAGCCCTTCCGATGAGGTCCTTTTAAAAAGGATCCAGGAGGAAGGGGACGGGAAAGCCCAGGATATCCTGCTTGCTCGCTATAAGGAACTGGTGAAAAAAAAGACGTCCCTTTACTATATGGCTGGTGCGGAGCGGGATGATATCGTCCAGGAAGGGATGATTGGCCTATTTAAAGCCATCCGCGATTATCGCTTTGACCAAAAGGCGTCCTTTAAGGTGTTTGCCGAGCTGTGCATCAACCGACAGATCATTTCTGCCATCAAGGGGGCCAATCGGCAGAAGCACCGGCCGCTTAATTCCTACGTTTCACTCGATAAGCCTTTTTATGATGACGGCAAGGAACGGACCTTGATGGATATGCTTGGTGGCAGCCGCAGCGTTGACCCGGAAAACCTCATCGTAGACCAGGAGGCTTTCAAGGATATTGAAAAGAACGTCTTAGCCATGCTGAGCGCCATGGAGTGGGAAACCTTGTGCGCATATCTTGACAACAAAAGTTATCAGGAGATTGCCAGCGAGATGGAACGCAGTACAAAGTCCATCGACAACGCGCTCCAGCGGGTAAAACGCAAATTGGAGAAGTTCCTTTCCACAAGGGAAAATGAACTCGACCTTGCCACGCTCAACAAGGGGCTCCTCCTCATGGCCGCCAAGGAGCACCTGCTCCACAAATAAGGAAACAGGTGGCTGAAAGAGATTGAACTATATGATACAATATGGACAGCAAAGGCAGAAAAAAGAGAATTTCCGCACCACTTTAAAGGAAAACGCTGGCATATCGGCGAAATAAGATGGCAAGAGAATAAAAAGCAATGGGTGCACCATTTTATAAGGAGGGCGATTCGCATGAGTCAATTTGATGAATTCCTGAAAGAAGTAGAAGGCCTGGCAGAAAAAGAAATCAAGGTCCTTGTTGTGACGGGCAAACCGGGCAGCGGTAAGAGCAAGGTCCTGCGTGAAGCAGCCGAAACAAAGGGGTGGGATTATATTGATACCCGTCTGCTTATTACGGAAGATTTCCTGAAGCTTCTTCCCAGTGAAAGACGCGTCAACGCGCCGGAAGTCCTGAAAAATGAACTTCTTAGCCATCATGGCGATGTGGTCATGTTGGATCGAATCCAGACCCTTTTTATCCCTGTCTTCAATATCGATCCCAAGAGCGTCCTCGATGAACTGGGGCGCGCCTTTACAGTGGTCATTGCTTGGCCGGGATATGTGAAGGATGGGCTCCTTTGCTATGATAAATTTGACGGGACCGAATCCATCCGTATCAGCGCGGCTGACTACACCCTCTGGACGGTAGAATAAGAGGGGCTCCTTATGGCAGAAAAAAGAGGAACCCTGGCAGTCCTTACGGGAGGCGGTGACTGCCCTGGCCTCAATGCCGTCATCCGTGCCGTCGTGAAGACGGCCGTGACCCATGGCTATGAGATCTATGGCATTCGCAACGGCTTCCATGGGCTTATCCAGGATGATATGAAAAAAATGTCCATGGCGGATGTATCGGGTATCCTGCCGCGCGGCGGGACGGTACTTGGTACAACAAACAGGGATAATCCCTTCCATTATGCGGCTGGTGAAGATGCAGCAGGCAATGTCATTTATGAGGACCGGCGCGATGATGTCGTAAGAAACCTCAACGCCCATGGCATCGAGTGCCTCATTGTCATTGGCGGCGATGGAAGCCTCAAGATTGGCTATGACCTGCACCGTTTCTGCGGGGTCAATGTCGTCGGCGTTCCCAAGACCATTGATAATGACCTGCCGGGGACGGAGCGAACCTTTGGTTTTGACACAGCGATGGCGATGGCTACAGAGGCATTGGACCGCCTTCATACCACGGCAGAATCCCATCACCGCGTCATGGTCCTTGAAGTCATGGGGCGCTATGCGGGGTGGATTGCCCTTCATTCCGGCCTTGCCGGCGGAGCTGATGTAATCTTGATCCCGGAAATCCCCTACCGGATCGAGTCTGTCATTGAGAAGGTCAAGGCCCGTCAGGCTCAAGGAAAGCAATTTAGTATCATTGTTGTTGCCGAAGGGTCCAAACCAGTGGGCGGTAAGATGACGGTCGCCCGTCTCGTGAAAAATAGCTTTGAACAGGTGCGCCTGGGCGGCGTGGGCAATAAACTTGCCGACGAAATCGAGGCGAAGACGGGTATCGAAGCTCGCTGTACAATCTTGGGCTATCTCCAGCGCGGCGGTTCGCCGACTGCCTTTGACCGTGTCCTGTCGACTCGTTATGGCTCGGCTGCCGTGGAAGCCTGCCTTGCCGGGGCCTATAATGTGATGGTTGCCCTGTCCAGTGGGGAGATTGTCCGCATCCCAATAGAAGAAGTAGCGGGAAAACCTCATCAGGTACCGCTTGATTCGGATCTTATCAGGGCAGGGAGGAACCTTGGGATTTCCTTTGGGGATTGACCTCAATGAAAAGAGCTGCAGTGCATGTTGGCAGCTCTTTTTTTCATGCTTGAAAGGGATGAAAAAAAGGCTGTGGAGGCCCTCATAATGTTTTGAGAAAGTTTAAAGTTTGGCTCTTTCTTTCACCGGGGGAAAGGGGTATAATGGCAACATTGCACGATAAGAATTAACTTTTTGGAGGAAAAATCATGAGCGATATGCTAAGTGCCCTGATTCTTGGGATTGTGGAAGGTCTTACGGAATTTCTCCCTGTTTCATCAACGGGGCATATGATCATTGTAGGACACATGATCGGTTTTGATGGCAATCTGGCCAAGATCTTTGATGTTGTCATCCAGTTAGGGGCCATCCTTTCTGTCCTCGTCCTTTATCGCGGACGTTTTGCCCGTTTCTTCACCAAAGAAGGTTGGCAGCTGGGAAAAGGGCTGAGTGCCTATCATGTTCTTGCAGGGTGCATCCCTACCATGGCGTTCGCTCTCCTCGTCCATTCCTTTATCAAAAAATATCTCTTTTCTCCCTTTACGGTTGCCATTGGCCTTGTTTTAGGGGCCCTCCTGATGATGGCTGCGGAGCGAAAGATCCGCGGTCATGAGGCCGAACTGGTCCAGGATGTGGACCATATTTCCTTGAAGCAGGCGCTTTATATTGGTTTCTATCAGTTCCTTTCCCTTTGGCCGGGCTTTTCGCGCAGCGGTTCTACTATTGGTGGGGCCTTGTTAGTAGGGGTCAGCCGCAAAGCCGGGGCGGATTTCACCTTTATCATGGCCCTTCCGATCATGGTGGCAGCCTGCCTCTATGAACTCCTGAAAAATCTTTCGGCCCTTTCCAGCGGCGATTTCGCCGTCCTTGGCCTGGGATTTGCCGTGGCTTTTGCAGTTGCCTATTTTTCCATCCTCTGGTTCATTGGGTTCCTGAACCGGTCGACACTTAAATCCTTTGCCGTCTACCGCATTTTGCTCGCCCTCTTTACCCTTTGGTATTTCTACTGCTGAGAAAAGGTATGGATCGATTGCCGTTAAAACCAGATGGGATGTCAGTTTTAAAAGGTTTGTAAAAAAAGAAACGAATTTTTTAAAAGCGGCTTGACATTTCCTTCTTCATCCGGTATAATTCTCTACGTTACGGATTCAGAGGCTGGCATAGCTCAATAGGTAGAGCAACTGACTTGTAATCAGTAGGTTGAGGGTTCAATTCCTTTTGCCAGCTCCAATTTATTCGTAATGACAATCCGTGGAGGGATTCCCGAGTGGTTAAAGGGAGCAGACTGTAAATCTGCCGCCTCTGGCTTCGAAGGTTCGAATCCTTCTCCCTCCACCAATATCGCGGGGTGGAGCAGTTGGTAGCTCGTCGGGCTCATAACCCGAAGGTCGTTGGTTCAAGTCCAGCCCCCGCAACCATATGCTGATGTAGCTCAGTCGGTAGAGCATATCCTTGGTAAGGATAAGGTCACCAGTCCGATTCTGGTCATCAGCTCCACTCATGGCGGCGTAGCTCAGTTGGCTAGAGCAGTCGGTTCATACCCGGCCTGTCCGCGGTTCAAATCCGTGCGCCGCTACCATAGTTTAGTCAGCCCCGTTTCTAGCGGGGCTCTTTTAAAATCTTTTCAAAAACCAAGCATAGCGTTGGGAGGTAATCAAATGGCTAAAGAGAAATTTGAAAGAACAAAACCCCATGTC
>NZ_AWUR01000018.1:0-43814 GCF_000468835.1 Acidaminococcus sp. BV3L6
ATTTTTGGTGCGCCCGGCATGGGCGCACTCGTAAGAGTGAAAGTCCCTGGATTGCCCTAGTTGTGGGAAAGTCATGGCCGAACATCAAAGGCAACATCGTAAGGTGGAACCCGAAGGAAGGAGCAGGCAAATCTCTGACCTGACGAACAGAAATCGCATGAGGCCAATTTGGGATGGAGAAGGCCACCAAACAGACTGAATTCCTATAACGCCCCGGAATCCCAAAGGGTAGATGCGGCAGGTGAATGGAGAAAAAAGGATATGATTCTTACCTGGGAAGGCCTCACGGACATGGCTGGAGCCGTGAAGTTGGCGGCCATGGCCCAAACAAGATTTATCGTGAGGAATCAGCCGAGGCCGTAGTACAGGACGGACCGAATCCTAGGAGATGTCAGTCAATGAAGGAAGTCAAACAGGAAATTGAAAGCAGAAAACTTCATGAAGAAGGTTGCCCGCAAAAGGCAGCTGCCAAGCAGCAAGGATATGCGGGAACGCCTACCCATTGCCGAATACAGCGACACCATTGCAACCTTATGAGCGGGCAGTCTGCTGGGGTAACTCTTGACGCAAGACAATTTGAATGCCGCGTTACCACAAGGTAAAACAAATAGCCTCCCTTCGTTACATAACCATGGGGGCCTATTAACGCACGTTTATGAAAACGAGGAAACCATCCGTGTACCAAACGGTACGCACGGTGGTGTGAGAGATTGGGATTTTCATTTGGCAATCCTTCCTACTCGATTATCCGTTGGCATATCTTAGGATACGTTTCAAATTAGCCACTTAATAGGCCCCGAAAATCGTTACCTTACATCCTCTACTTTGTCTTATTGAAGAAATCCATCCAAGGACAGTTTTTGGATTGTTTCTAGGAAGATTTACAGTGATTAAGATAAGGCTGACTATGAGTCTAGCTATGAGACTTGGATTAGACGGATAAGCAAAGGAGCTAGAGTTTCCGGACGGATCTGGATTGAAAATGATAGATTGTTGTGTGGCCATAAAATGATGGCGAATCTTACGAGGACTCAAGTGAAGAAAATCGCCTTGAGTCCTTTTTCGATAGTAAAGGGGTATAGGGGTCATTTTTTAGGTCATAGGGAATACGGGGTGAGGACTTTCATAATTTCGAAATCCATTCGCGTGATACATGGCTTATTGATAAGCAGCGTGCAGAAAACGTAAAGGGGTAACAGCGGTCATCTTACAACTGACTGATTATTCAGAATAAAACAACTTTATTAAGGAAACGTAAGTAAGATGCAACAGAGTGTAAAAAATGACACCTAGTAATCTTGTAATTTTACGATTAAAAAGGTAAAATCTTCCCGTCAAAGAGGTATATACCCAAGTGTTTTTCAGACAATATACTAACCGAGTTTTTGAGGTCAAGGATCATCTTCCTTTATGTCTTTTGGGACTTCAAAAGACTATTTTTTATATAACAAAATAAATTATCTGACTCTTATCAAGAATGAGGAACGAATGCGGCTTGCAAATATTCGAGGAGGTCATTTACAAGATGGGGAATAGGAAAAAGAAAGCAGTTTTGGGCGCGATATTGATGGGCGGAATTATAGTTGTGCCAAGGATTGTCAGCGCGGCAAAAGCCTATGTTGGTCCGGGTACTCTTGATGGAAAGAAAACAGAGGCCAATGAATTTCTTGATCCTACTTCTGTTGTAAAATTGGGTAAGGATGGCAGTGACGTAGAATTTACAACATTTAAGGGCCGTAATTGGGCCATTTATGGTGATGACGCTGGTGCTAAAAGCAATGATGTTCACGTTGACCTCGTAGTGACGGGAAGAAACATCAAGTCTGATGCCGTCATGGCATATGATGGAGCCAATGTTACTGTCGGCAGTGATACTACGGAAAAAATGACCATTGAAACCAGTGTAAATAAGGACGCCGTTCGGTCTATTACCTCGATCCCTTCGAAATATAAGGCTCCCCATCTTACCCTGAAAGCTAAGGAGATTTCTATTACGTCAAACAGGGAATCATGTGGGGCACTTTATGTTCAACATACCACCCAATATGAAACGGTACCGGAAGATGTGGCTTCCATTGCTGTTGTTGCTGACACCATCAAGCTTACGGCTGCAGGGGCTGCTGATACAGCTATTTACGGCTTCGCCAACGGAAAAATCGATATTACGGGCGATACGATGATTACGGCCCCTACGGCTATCGATGCCCGCGAGAATTCGATAGTCAACATCAATGTGGATGGTGCCCATACGACGGTTATTCATGGTGATATTCAATTTGAAACGCTGGACAAGGCAACTGAAGGCAAAGTTGATAAGAGTTTGGTTAATTCTTATATCAACCTGAATCTTTCAGGAAGCAAATCATCCTGGACAGGATGTGCCTACCAGAAGGATGGCCAGGGTGCCGAGAATCTTGCTGCTCCTGACAGTGGGAATCCTTTTTTACGGACCAATCAGTGGCTTTTCTCTTTCTCTCAGCAAAGGGGCTCATTGGAACGTAACCGGTGATTCCTTCGTGAATCGTGTTCATAGCACGGATGGCATCATTAACCTTGGCGACGGAGCAAAGAAAATCATTGTTGACAACGTTTATGGAACTTCTCTTACGGTGAATACGGAATCCTTGGATCATACGATGACCATCAAGAAAAAATCTGATGAAACAGACTTGACCGTTCACGGAACGGGTGGGATGGCCGATGACATCCAGAAGGATCATACAGTTGCCCAAAAGCTTGCTGATATTACACGAAATGAAAAAGGCATAAGTGTAGCTAACCACGTGACGACTGCTGAAGGTGTCCTCGCTGGCAGCTATAAACTTGAGGTGGTGGATGGCAAAGTACAGATGCCACAACCGCCAAAAGAAAAGGATGCAAGCGATAAGGAAGATATCAACCCCAAGGGTGATACAGACGCTCCCAAGACGGATGATGCCGTGAAACCCAAAGACGGAACCGATTCCGGTAAGACCGATGAACAACCGCCAAAAGAAACGGGCTCAAGCGATAAGGAAGATATCAACCCCAAGGGTGATACAGACGCTCCCAAGACGGATGATGCCGTGAAACCCAAAGACGGAACCGATTCCGGTAAGACCGACGAACAACCGCCAAAAGACACGGGCTCAGGAGATAAGGCAGATGCCGATCCGAAGGCGGATACAGACGCTTCCAAGCCGGATGATGCCGTAAAGCCCAAAGATGGAACGGATAAAACTGATCCCGGTAAGACCGACGAACAACCGCCAAAAGACACGGGCTCGGGAGATAAGGAAGATGCTGATCCGAAGACTGATAAGGATGCCCATAAGACGGATGATACAAAGCACGAAGATGGCACGAGTGGTACTGATTCCGGTAAGACCGACGAAAGCGGCGCCGACAGTTCCAAACATAACGCGACGGATGGGAAGGTAAAGTTAACTTATACGCCGAATAAGACGAATGTGGCCATTGCCTCGCTTGCTGCAATGAACCTCATGACCTGGCGTCAGGAAAACAACGATATGTATAAGCGTTTGGGTGAACTGCGTGACAGCAAAGGCCAGCAAGGTCTCTGGGTTCGTATGGTCCGCGGCCAGATAAAATACGGCGTAAGAAGCATGAAGAACCAGTATAGCTACTATCAAGTGGGCTGGGATACGAAAGTCGGCAGCAACTGGACCGTTGGTGCTGCCTACAGCAAGACCGACGGGACGACGTCCTTCTACCGCGGCACGGCGGATAACGACCATGACGGCGCTGCCATCTATGGGTCCTACCTTGCTGATGATGGAAGTTTCATCGACCTTATTGCCAAGTATACCCATATAGATACGGACTATGAAACCTTCCACGGTGCCGGCAGTGCCAGCTACGACAACGACGCCTTCAGTGTCAGTGCTGAATATGGTAAACGGTTCCACGGAAAAGGCGGCCTCTGGATCGAACCGCAGGCCGAACTGACCTATGGGCGTGTCAGTGCAGCTGATTTCTTGACCAAAAACGGCGTCAAAGTCTATAGCGACAGTGCTGGCAGCTTAGTTGGCCGTCTGGGCATGGTCTTAGGTAGGGACATCAAGGCTGGTCACCTCTATGCCAAAGCTTCTTACCTTTACGACTTTGATGGTGACACTATAACGAACATGACCTATAAGGGCGCTAAGGAACGGTTTAGTGATGACATTGGCGGCGGCTGGTGGGAAGTGGGCATTGGCGCCAATTTGAACCTTAACAAAGCAACGTATCTCTACATTGATGCTGAAAAGACATGCGGCGGCAATGTAGCGGCTCCGTGGCAATGGAGTCTCGGCGTCCGTTACAGCTTCTGATTACGAAATAAAATATGATTGTTTAGAAGAGGACTCAAAGCATTTTTCATTGCTTTGAGTCCTTTTGTGCGCCCTTCATGGGGGCACTCTTAATGAACTAAGCGTACCATGTTTCTCGGTAGGTACAGATCATATTTGCATAATAAAGGGGAGACTGCGAACGTTGAAAGCGTGTTGTCCAGACACTGCTTATCGAAACAAAGGAAGGTCTCCCATGGAATCGATTGTCTCTGTCATCAACATAATAAAGGGGGCCAAGAACGAATTTGAGATGAATAAGGGCATCTGAACCTTTCTGCCGCCTTCGCGGCGATTTAACGAGAAACTGGGACAGGCTGAGTCTTCACTTTATGCGCAAGGGACTGGAAAAATCGGTGAGGTGCTATGGGACGCGCGTGAGTAACTACAGACCGTATGCCTACGGGATGAAAAAAGAAGGCCGGTGCTGGGGAAAAGAAGGCTGCTTAGCCATGGCTAGGGTCCTTGCGGGCCTGCAAAATGGTAAGCTGGAAGCCGGCTTTTCAGCAAGGTTACGCCCGTAGAAGTCCCGAAGAGCGCGGCGCTGCGAAAAGCCTTGAGGAGTGCTCTCAAGAAATCTCTTATGGTTCCATATGTGGGAATGAGAAACGGGGGAATTGATGGGGATACGGAAAGCCGCGCAGCCATAGGCCACGTAAGCTCCATTTTCTGTTTGTAATGAGGCTGCGGCACAATCTTATAGGGGTCTTTTGAGAACCTGTTGACATATACTATGATCAAAAGAAATTTATCATAAGCGATTCCATATGTTATAATCAAAGAATAGATAACTAGCAGAAAGAGGTAAAAAAAAGAAGATTTGACATCTTCCAATTGACCTGTTGCTGTAGAGGAGGAAGAAAGATGCAGGGAAGAAGTGGAAAAAGGGGAGCACTGCTGACCTTTGCTATTTTGCTGACCGTATCATCAGGAACTGCGTATGCGGCTGATCCTATCGAAATCAAAGAAACGACAAGCATAGCGGTCAAAGATGGTGCGTCCTATAGCTATGGCAGTGATGAAACAGAGTCCCTTACGATAGCTGTAGAAAATTCGGATGATGGGGCTGCCATTGCAGTTGACGGATCGTCCGCGGCTGGTGGCTCAAAAGCGTCCCTGACCCTTTCCGGCAAAAACATCGCCGTTACCGTACCAAAGGGAATCTTTAACGGAAATACGGAAGGTGGGATCATCCCGTCGAATGACACCGGTACGGCCTATGCAGGCGGCACGGTTCAAATCGGCTCGGAAAGTACGGATGTTGTCAAGGTTTCCGGAGAGCTTCGCACCGTTGGAGCAGGAGCTGCCACAACGCTTCGGGGTTCCCAGATTACAACGGATGCGGTCAATACATATAATGAGGGGGAGACAACCTTCGGTACGGAAGAGACCCGTCTCGTTACCCTTAAGAAAACAAATACGCTAAATCACGCTTCCTTGACTGTGCTGGGAAAACAGATTGTTTTTAAGGATGAAGCAGCAACCGACAGCGGCACGACGAATGAGATAGGACATGAATATATCTATGCAGTAAATGGAAGTTCCGTAACGATTGGCAGTGACGCAACGGAATCCGTTCATGTGGGGGACGGGATTGCAATCCGAGCGTCAGATTTTACAGTCAAAGGCCAGCATATTGTTCTTGGTACAAAAAACCTCGATTATTATCATCAATGGGGTGGAACGGCCACCATCGGTGGCGCTGGGACAAGTTCTGTAGAAAGTCATGGTCCGATTCGTGTATGGAGTCATCCATCTTCACCGAAATTTCTTGAGACAACGATTACCGCTGATGCCGTGACCTTAGATAGCAAGATAGATGCTTATGGAAGCCTGGCATCCCTCATCGTGGATGGAGTAACCATATCCCAGACGGAAGAAAAACCATGGGATTCTTTTATGTCTCCTGTAAGAGCGTCAAGCGGCGGTTTACTGGTCCTTGGCAGCAGCCAAACAGAGTCCCTTTCCGTAACAGGGGAGGTCCAGTCCAGCGAATGGTTCAGCAGTACCGTAAATACCCAAGTGAAGCTCGACGGCAAGGAGATTACCTTAAAAAATGGAGCCAAGGCAGAAGGAAAAGGATCGCTGGTCGCCATCGGTACGGCTGGGGTGACAAAGACCCTGACTGGTGACCTTTTGGCCGATGCTGGTACGGTAACGGCTGTTGTTTCAGATGTCTATACGGGAAACGCGACGGCCAAGTGGGACAGAAAACCTAATGAGATTACAAAAAATGCGGGCACCCTTTCTCTCACAGCGGCTTCTGCCAAGGGCGACCTTAGTGCAGAAGGTCCAGACAGCACACTGACGGCAACTCTTTCGGATTCTCTTGTTGGGAACCTCAAAGCAACGGACCGCAGCCTCATCAAGGCTTCAATCGGTGGGACGCTGACAGGCGATGTAAGTGCCATTGACTCTGATATTACCCTTACTGCGGGCTCTGTCATCGGCAATCTCTATGCCGAAGATGATTCACCTGCTTCCATTACGGCAGACGTAGGAAATGTAACGGGATCTGTCACGGCTGTGAATACGGGAGCAAAGATTACGCTTACAGCGGATACGGTAACAGGCAGCCTCGCGACATTACATGGAGGCACTCTTACGGCGTCCATTGCCAATACGTTTATGGGAACAACTTCGGATGACTCCATCGAAGATCTGGCGACAAACGACCTCGTCTTGAATCTTGCAGGCGGCGCCACGTGGAATTTGACGGATTCTTCTACTGTCAGTACCCTGAACGCAGAGGGGGGGTCTGTTAGCCTTATGGACGGCAGGCTGGGTGAGACGCTGACGGCAGGTTCCTTTGCCGGTGACGGCGCAACGCTCTATCTTGACGCTGATGGGTCGACCAATACGGGCAACGACCATGTCTATGTCATGGGGAGCCATACGGGAACGACGGACCTGCATCTTGAGAGCACGTCCAATACCTGGTCCGGCGCCCTTGGAACGGTCCTTGTGAGCGTTGGCGAGGAACAGGGATCCTTTGTGAGCGACAGCGAAACGGAAGCGGCTCTCTACTACTACAACCTTGAACTTGCAAGTACCAGCGACAACGTGACAGATGGCTACAGCACCGATTGGTACCTCAAGGGCTTTACGAAGGCTCCAACAAATGACGAAGGGCACCACACGACGGTGGTCCGGAACCTTGGCGGCATTACGGGAGGCAACTACCTTCTTTGGAGAAGCGACATGGATACGCTCTTCCGCCGCATGGGCGAAGCGGACGGGTCCCTTACGGACAATACGGATAACGGGATCTGGGCTCGGGGCAAGGGTAAGAAATTCAGCCGCGAGAGCGATTTTCTTGTTGACTCCAAGTATAATGAGTACGAAGTGGGCTACGACTGGCTCCATAAGAAGACGGACACGAAGGAGCACGTCATCGGTGTGGGCTTTGCCTACCTTGATGGCGATGCAACCTACGTGTCAGGGAAAGGGGACCTCAAGGGCTATACCCTAGGCCTTTACGATACGCAAGTCTGGAAAAACGGGCAGTACCTTGACCTCAGCCTCAAAGGGTCACGGTATGAAAATGAATTTGGTTATACCGGTCTTGGCCGATTCATTGACGGTCAGTCGAACAGTACGGGCTTTTCCTTCGGGGCCGAATATGGCTACAAGAAAAAGGACGAAAAGGGCTGGTTTGTGGAGCCGCAGGCCCAGGTTGTCCTGGGACACTTCCGGAATGATGCCTTCACCGATTCGAACGGGGTGCACGTGGAAGGCGAAAGCATGAACACCGCCCTGGGACGGATTGGAGCCCGGGCTGGGTATGAAAGCCCGCGCGTTACGGTCTATGCGAAAGCCAACTGGTACCATGACTTTGGCGGCAACCATGTGACGGTCATGTCCGTGGATACGGACCGGCTGCGCGTCCATGAAGATTATGGCGATACCTGGTTCTCCTATGGACTGGGCGGCGCCTATAAAATCAATGACGGTCTGCAGGCCTATTTCGACCTTGAACGGGGCGATGGTTCCAGCTACGATGAGAACTGGAGCTGGGATGTGGGACTGCGCTGGAGCTTTTGATCAAGAAATCACCCTGCCTCTTTGGCAGGGTGATTTTTTTGCGTTTTGAGCATGAAAGACTGAGCTCAAAAGGTATGGCGCGGCATCTTGACCCTGCCTAAAAAGCGTGACATACTGTATTTGCTAACAGTGCGTCAGGATTCATTTCAAAGGAGTGCGATAGCCATGGAATTCTTGAATCTCATAAAAGAGCGATATTCCTGCAAAAAGTTTGATGGCCGTCCCATCGATGAGAGTGTCCTTACAGCCATCCTTGAGGCGGGGCGCTTAGCCCCAACGGCAAAAAATGCCCAGGCTCAGCGCGTTTACGTCCTTACTTCCCCCAAGGCCCTTGCGGCCCTTGACAGCATAACGCCCTGCCGTTATGGGGCTCCTGTTGTCCTTGCCGTAGCCTATGATCGGAACAGTGTCTTCCATTATCCGGGAGATACCCGCGATTCCGGGGCCGAAGATGCCTCGATTGTGGGCGTCCATATGATGCTTGCGGCAAAAAATGTGGGAGTCGACAGCTGCTGGGTCAATTTCTTTGATCCAGAAAAACTCAAAAAGGCCTTGACCCTTCCGGAAAACGAAGACCTTGTGCTCCTTCTTGATTTAGGCTATAGAGGAGAAGGCGGCGGACCTCTTTTGAATCATACATCAAGAAAACCTCTTGTAGAAACTGTTAGGGTTTTGTGAGAAGGAAGGTGCTTTCCATGAAAAAAATCCTCGTTGCCTATTTCAGTGCAACTGGAACGACACGAAAGGCTGCCAAAGCCCTTGCTGAGGCTGCTGACGCGGATCTTTACGAAATCCGCCCCAAAGTGCCCTACACGGCCAAGGACCTTGACTGGATGGATCCTCGTTCACGGTCATCTTTGGAAAAAAAGGCCGGGGCGCCTTTACCGGAACTTTTGGACCACAATGCTGCGCCCGCGTCCTATGATGTCATTTTTTTGGGCTTTCCGATTTGGTGGTATGAAGCTCCCAAAATCATCACGAGTTTCCTCAAGGCGTACGATTTCAGCGATAAGAAAATCATCCTATTTGCCACAAGCGGCGGCAGTGGTTTTGGAAAGACGTTGGAAAAATTGAAGCCTGCCGCAGGGCCGCATGCAGACCTTATGGAAGGACGGATCCTTAATGGCCGTGTCGGTGAGGGCACACTGAAAAAGCTTCTGGCAGCTTCTGTATAAGAAAGGACGGATCATCATGAATCGAATCATGAAACTAGCAGGCATCCTCTTAATGGGCTTTATTCTGGCCTACATGGGCGGCTGTGCTTCAGCCGGCGGCGAAGAAAAGGCGGCCACCAAGAAGGCAGGCGCAGAGCAGGCAGCTTCACCCAAAGGGCGTCCGGACGTTCTTGTTGCCTATTTTTCCCAGACGGGAAATACGCGGACCGTGGCCCAAAAAATTGCGGCCCTAACGGGCGGCACCCTTTACGAAATTACGCCGGAAATTCCCTACAGCAAAGATGACCTTGACTACAATGTCAAGGACAGTCGGGCCAATCGGGAACAAAACGATGCCTCCGCCAGACCTAAACTGCGGGGAACGCCTGAGCATTTCCAAGATGTGAAAGTCATTTTCCTAGGGTATCCAATTTGGTGGGGGATTGAGCCGCGCAGCATTGATACTTTCAGTGAAAGTCTCGACTTTACAGGAAAGACCATCATTCCCTTCTGCACAAGCGGTTCCAGTGGTATCGAAAAAAGTGAGGAAAACCTTGCCTCCCTGATTCCTGGTGCCAAATGGAAGAAAGGCAGACGATTTTAAAAGACGGTAAGTGAAGAAGACCTTAAAAAATGGATCAAGGAACTGGATCTGTCCCTTCATTGAGAAAAAAGGGGTCCTATGATTGCCTTGGACTGGCTATCATCTAAAAAGCAGGCATCCCATGGGCCTTTTTGCTTACTTTTACTCCATGAATGTTTGATGCGTCTAACAAATATCAATGAAAAGGAATCAGAACATGAAAAAATTAGGCCTTATTGGGGGAACAGGCCCTGAATCAACCCTTATCTATTACAAAACGATTACCTCCCAGGTTGAGAAAAAAACGGGGAAATTTCCTTATCTGACGATAGAGAGCCTGAGTGTTTTTGACGTTCTTCAGTATGCTTCTTCAAATGACCGGGAAGGTCTCACTGAATATCTTCTTGAAGGGTTTCAGCATCTTGCTGGGGCAGGCTGTGAGTTTGCAGCCCTTACAGGAATCACGCCCCATGTAGTTCTTGATGAAATCAGGAAACGGGCACCCATCCCCGTCATCAGCATGATTGATACGACGGCCCAAGCGCTGCTTAAACAAAAAATTTCATCTGTCCTTTTACTGGGAACGAAACCGACGATGTCAGGCACGTTCGTAACGGAACCACTGGAACGCCAGGGTATCCATGTCTTAGTCCCGGAGCCAGACATCCAGGAACAAATCAATGATCATATTGAAAATGAATTGGAACTTGGCCTTGTAAAGGATAGTACCCAGCAATTTTTTAAGACCTATTGTGAGGACACGCTGACAAGGCACTCTGCCCAAGCCATTATCCTTGGCTGTACAGAACTGCCCCTGGCCTTTAAGAATCTTCCTCTTCCCGTCCCTACTGTGGATGTGATGGATGTCCATATCCGCACGCTTATCGATATGATTCTTGCCTGATATGGGGCATCTTGAACCATACTGGAAGATTTCCGCTGCAGCATCATTTCATGGGATTCATGCCGGTGGCAACAGACGGTCATTGGAAAAGTGTGAAACGGGTGCGCGGCATATCCTGATGACGTGGCAGCCATATCGTTCCGTGGACCTTGATGGGTAATAGTCCCAGCAAGGTCTTTTTGTATCTTTTGAAAACCACGCCATAGTGGCGTGATTCCGGAAAGCTTATAGCTATAAAAAAAGGTTCTTTGTCAAATTTGGAGTGCTAAAGTATCTATGCACTCCTGGAGAGGACATGCACTGAGGATAGTGCGTGTCCTTTTTCGTTGCGTGTGTTAATGTACAAAATCCTATTACGAAAGCGCTCAAAATTGCGCAGACCAAATGAGATGCGTTTTAACACTTTGATTTTATTGTTGCAGCCTTCAGTAAAGCCGTTGGAGTAGGGATAGATAAGAGCGCTCTTGATTTCTTCGTACCAGTAGGTAAAGGACTTAACCAGAGAGTTCATTTCCGGTAAATCAGCGCTTTTTACCAGGTCTATCCATGTTGAAAGTGCCCAAGAAATATTGGTGTCATCTTTGAATCGAAGTACTTTGGAAAATGCGTATTTTAGCGCGTAAGCACATCTTAGACGAGGAGAACAGTGAAGGATTCCCTCCAGCTTTATGAGCTCTTCCTTGGTCAATTTCTCATGTGGTTTCATTAAGATTGTCTTGTTGGACACCCCTAAAGAGTCCATTTTGGGAATATAAAAAGGCGCATAATGAAGCATCCTCTGTTAGAATATAGTACTAGACCAAATCCTAGGAGGAATGACACGATGGGCAACACACATTCCACCATAAATGGCACAAAAAGGAAAAACATCTTTCGTACGAGGATCGGATGCTCATCCAAATTCGCCTGAAAGATGGGTATTCCTTAAGAGCCATTGCCAGAGAGCTTACCTGTTCTCCAACTACTATATCCAATGAAATCAAGCGCGGATCCACACTGCTTTATAACGGCACCAAAAGACGGTATAAAGCCTCCAGGGGGCAGAAGGTCTACGAAGAGAACAGAAAGGCCTCCTGCCATCATTACAGCTACCTTGATGAGAAGGCTTTCATCGAGCATATTGAAAATAAGTTCTTTTCCACAGGGTGGTCCCTTGATGTCTGCGTGGGCAATGCTCTCATAGCGGGAGACTTTACCCGGAATCAGGTGGTTTGCGCAAAGACGCTGTACAACTATGTAGACATGGGACTCTTGAATATCAGAAATCACAATCTGCCCATGAAACTGCGCAGAAAAACGAAGAAACATCTGCTTCGTCTGAACAAGCGAAAACTTGGCCGGAGTATTGGAGAAAGGCCTAAAGAAGTCGAGGAACGAAAGGAATTCGGCCATTGGGAATGTGATCTAGTTATTGGCGCAAAGTCCGGCCAAGATGAGGCCCTTCTTACTCTTTTGGAGCGTAAGACCAGGGAGTTCATGATTGTTAAGCTGCCAGACAAATCCGCTAAAAGCGTTATGGCTGCCTTCGAAACACTCTTGGATGAATACGGCGAACACTTCGGAGGAATCTTCAAAATAATTACGACGGACAATGGTTCAGAGTTTGCAGACCTTTCAAACTTCGAAAAAGCTGCAGAGACCCTCTATACTATGCGCATCCCTACGCCTCGTGCGATAAAGGCTCCGTAGAACGTCACAACGGGCTTATCCGGCGTTTTATCCCTAAAGGGAAGCGGATTGACTCCTACACAGCAGAAGACGTCTTTGAAATTGAGCTGTGGTGCAACCGCCTTTCTCGCAAGATTCTCGGCTGCCATAGTCCAGAGGAGATATTTTCAGAGGAACTAGATAAAATCTATAGTCTGGGTGCGGCTTAAGCAGAGCTAGAAGAGTGTCCAACTTGTTATTGCAATTTAGATTACGATATGGTATTATTTATGAGCTATAAAATTTTTAAATAAAAATAATTAAAATTTAATTTGGGGAGTGTACACAATGGGAAAAAGAAAGATGAAAAAAATTCAATTAGTTACAATGTGTCTATTAACTACATACATAAGTCCGTGTATGGGGGGGGTAAAAGCAGAAGATAGTTTTGTAAGAAAAGGAACACAAACAGGGGCAGGCTCGCTAGCGGTCGGAGAACATTCCGAGGCCAACGGTCTTATTGCAACGGCTGTTGGTTACGGAAAGGCGCTGGACACCTATACGATTGCAATGGGCGTCAATGCAAAAGCCGTGCAGGACAATGCCATTGCTATTGGAACATTGGCAGAAGCGGGACTTACGGATGAATCCTATGAAACAGATCCCATTTGGGATAACGGTCACTATACATCCGGTGAAGGCAAAAGCACACGGAACGCCCGTTCCGGGGCTATTGCTGTCGGCAATCTGGCTAGAGCTTTAGGATATCGAAATATTGCGATTGGCGAAGATGCGGTTACTGCCATTATCAACAAAACAGAAGAAAATGGGACTCTAAAAGAAACCTATGGTGCCGGTGTAATCGGCTCCGTGGCTATTGGAGGATATGCGCGTACAGAAGGTAGCCATTCCACGGTTGTTGGAAATGGGGCGTATGCAAAAGAGAATTACTCATCTTCTTATGGTGTTCGAAGTTATACGACAGGAACTTCGTCTGCCGCGTATGGTGATTATTCTACCGTTACAGGAGAGAGAGGAACGGCGGTAGGTTCCCATGCACGTGTCGATTATGATGATTCCGTGGCTTTAGGATCGTATTCTATTGCTGATAAAGCAATCAGTACGTCGTCGATGGTATTAAATGGCAGGGAATATGCTTTTGCCGGAGGAGAAGCTCACGCTACTGTTAGTGTCGGTGGACAGGGTATTAAATCCTATCAGACGCTAGATGCGCAAGGACAGTTACAGTGGTCTGACACGGATCATTATACACGTATTGAAAAACCTCTTTATCGAACGATTACAAATGTTGCAGCTGGCCGGATAAGCGAAACGAGTACCGATGCTATTAATGGGTCACAGTTATATTCTGTAGCCATGGAAACGGCACGAAATGCTGAAACAATAGGAAATGTAAAAAATATTGTAGAACAAAATTCCCGTGACATTCATGATGTACGGGAAGAGTCACGAAAAGGTGATGCTATGAATGCTGCACTGGCTGCGCTCAAACCGTTGCAATTTGATCCTGATGAACGAACGCAGATTATGGCAGGTTTTGGCAGTTATAAAGGGGAACAAGGATATGCGTTAGGTCTGGCCCATTATTTTAATGAGAGTGTTATGGCAAATGTCGGAGCTGCATATAGTAAAGATAATTCTGTGATGTGGAATGCTGGAATTACCATTAAATTGGATAATCCCTCGAAAAAAAGAGAATATATGATGTATACACCGGATAAAGAAGTAAAGCACCATGTAGAACAATTAGAACAACAAGTGGCGTCTTCACAAGAAGAGGTAAAACAGTTGCGTACGGCATTAATCAATTCGCAGAAGGAAATGGATTCATTAAAACAAGAACTTGCGCAAATTCGGACGATGATCCCAAAATAAATTATAGAACCAAAAGTTGAGGCTGAATCTCCGACTTTACTTGATGAATCGCAGACATGGCGTCAAAACCTTATGGATATATTACTCAATATGGACCCATATGCTTTTGAACGCCTCTCTCAACGTCTCTTGAGAGAATGTGAATTTGTCCAGGTCGCTGTCACCAAGAAATCCGGCGATGGTGGCATTGATGGAGCTGGCAAATTAAAAATAAACGGCATTTTTAGTTTTAGGGTCGCTTTTCAGTGTAAACGTTATAAAGGCTCAGTTGGGTCAGCCGAGATTCGAGATTTTCGAAGTTCTTTAACAACAGATATAGAAAAGGGAATTTTCATTACAACCGGTACATCATCTAATGCAGCCAGAGAAGAGGCGGCAACACCCGGTAAAAAGCAAATTGATTTAATTGATGGCGAAGAGTTTATGGATAAAATTGCCGAGTTTGGTATTGGGGTTAAAGAGGTTGTTACATACGAAGTGAACGAAGATTTTTTTGCTAGCATTTAAAAAAGGCCATGGTAGGAGAGAGCGCTTTTCTACCATGGCCTTTTTGGATTTAGAAATAAAAAGCGCTTTGATAATTGAGCCAAAGTACTCAATCCCTTCTGTCTTGTCCTGTTACTTCTAGAAGATTAATTCTAGGAGGATGAATCATCATGACGAAAGCTTTTGCAGCAAGGATTCCACTAAATCAAAAATTTATGCTGACCATCAAGGAAGCAAGCCTCTATTTCAATATCAGCGAAAAAAAGCTCAGAGGGCTTGTTGTAGAACGACCAGAGGCCGAATTTTTTGTTTTCAACGGGAGAAAGTACCTTATCATTCGTGAGGAATTTGAGAAGTTTCTCCTTCAGACTTCGTGCATCTAAATAAGTTGACTTATTCAGCTTTTAGAGTGATGTATATGATGCCAAAACAAGTAGAAAGGAGAAAATCAATGAAAAAACGAATGAAAGCCTGTATCCGCAGGGATAAGAAACGCAGGATTCTGCGAGCGGGCGAAACAGTACGTGCTGATGGGAGATACCAATTCAAGTATACTGTAGATGGGAAAATTAAGTTTTTTATAGCTGGAAATTAGAACCCACTGATCCACTGCCCGCCGGACGCAAGCCTTGTAAGTCATTGCGGGAGATGGAAGCTAGCTTGGAAGTTAGAAATGCAATCTCACCAAATAACGCTGATGATAATATGACTGTTATGGAATTAGTGTTGCGATACCTTTCCTTGAAAAAAGAGGTCAAGCCGAATACCCTAACCAATTATAACTTTGTGGTTAATGCATTGAAGAAGGAACTGTTTTCAAAGAAACAGATTGGCAAAGTCAAAATGTCTGATGCCAAGTTATGGCTTATCAAGATGAAATCAGATGGGAGAGGATATAGTAGTATTCAAAGTATTCGTGGTGTTGTTCGACCAGCATTTCAGATGGCGGTGGATGATGAAATCCTTTTCCGGAACCCTTTCAATTTCGAAATGAAAAACGTGCTCATCAGTGACAGTGTTAGGCGAGAGGCCATCAGCAAAAAAGATATGCGAATTTTTCTTCAGTTCCTTAAAGACGATAATTATTACAAGAGGTATTATGAGGCGGTTTTCATTCTTTTTCATACGGGACTGCGTATTTCAGAGTTTTGTGGTCTGACTCTCAACGACATAGATTTTGAGAACAGGACAATCAACGTCGATAAACAACTGCAGAGGGACTTGCATGGGAAGCGATACATTACTTCTACCAAAACAAAGGCAGGCGCCAGGCTTTTGCCAATGACGGAAGAAGTATATCAATGTTTTTTAGAACTCTTGAGGAAAAGAACGCCCCCGAAGGTAGAGAAGATCATTGATGGTTATGCCAACTTTCTTTATTATGACCTTAACGGGGAACCAGTAGTTGCAATGCACTGGGAACATCGGTTCAAGTCTGCAGTTACAAAATATAACAAAATCTATCGGTACCAGCTCCCTAAGATAACGCCTCACGTTTGCCGGCATACGTATTGCACTAATATGGCCTTGAGCGGCCTCAGTGCTAAAACCTTGCAGTATTTGATGGGGCACAGCGATATAGGCGTCACGCTCAACGTTTACACGCACATCAAATTTGATGATGCACAGAAGGAAGTTGAAATCCTTCAAGCACAACATCAGAAGGAGATGGAAAGGAGTCGCAAAGAGCTGGTCGATATTGGCGCCATCAAGCCAAACGTTATACATTTCAAAAATAAAGCATAAATAGAAAATGAACCCTGTAGCTAGGATTATGACCCGGCGGCAGGGTTCTTTTTTGCCATAAGTGTAAATCTTAAAACGCGTAAGTGGAAAGCGCAATGCTTTGAGGATATTCATTGAACCAAATATACTCGCCGTTTCCAATCGAATTCGACCATTTTTCGTGGAATTTTTCAATCCCATAAGCCGCTTTGAATTCATCAAGTGAATTGTGACTGTTCAATAAGCTTTTATCCAGTTTTCGATCGCCATAGGAATACAGAGTAATGTTGTCAACGATAGAAAAGCTAAATCTGACGGTGAGCCCAATTTTTGAGTAGCCAATTTTAAAAGAACGAGGCCCGTTACTTGAATTCTCAATCATGTCAGGAGTCCCATATAATTTTACGACATCCTGATATGGCATTCCTAAATAAATTCCACCGACCGATTCTCCGTATACAGGCTCTTTTGTTTTTCTGTAGGGAATGCCGTCAATTGCAATATACTGGTGGGGCGTATCCCTACCTAGATCCTGAACGAAGAGGTGACGGGTCCTCATGTATCCATTTTCTACCAGAACCATCTTGCAGCCAAAAGTTGTGCTACCTCCAGCAACATCATCAAAACTTACAACTTGATTCCCTTCAAATTTACCACCGTCAAAGGATACCGTTTGAGACGGGTCCTCTATAGAGTACCAGATACCTTGAAGCCGATTTAATTTTTTTAAAGTCCATTCAAAACTCATTTTGCTTGCGAATGCAGTAGGAGCAAGCATTAGAAGTAAGAATAGTATAGGAAACGTTTTCTTCAAGAATTGTTTCATTGAATCCGTCACTCCTTTGGGTGTCATTTTCTATAGTATATTATTTTTTTTCAGTGGTATCCATGATTTTTTAATCTAAAGTCAAATTTTAGGTAATTAATTTTGTGTTGAAAATCAAGAAAGGGTATGGGGTGATGAAAGGCCTTTTTTCTGGTAGAATAAAGGTGAAAATATTACGGTAGTACGGAAAGCCCGTTTTACTACCATTTTTACTACTAAAGGCGGCTAATTTATGCCACGAAAGGCAACCATATGCAAAGTTCCCGAAAATGACCAATTTTGGGGGAAGACCGCATCATGCGGCTTTACGTGGCCTTTCGTATCCTCAGGAGGACTTTCAAAATGGCTCTAAAAATCCTGTTTGTGTGCCATGGCAATATTTGTAGAAGCCCCGTTGCGGAGTTTGTTTTTAGGGATATAGCCAAAAAGGCCGGTCAGGAGGCAGATTTCCTCATTGCTTCCGCGGCAACGACGACGGATGAAATTGTTGGCGGTGTAGGAAATCCTGTCTATCCGCCGGCTCGGGAGACACTCCTGCGTCATGGCATTGACCCTGTAGGAAAGCGGGCAGTCCTGTTGAGGCGGGCTGATTATGCTTTCTATGATCATCTCATCGGCATGGACGCGGAAAATCTCCATGACATGCGGCGCATCTGTGGTGGGGATAGGGACCATAAACTATCGCTGCTCCTTGATTATACGGATCATCCCCGGGATGTAGCCGATCCTTGGTATACCCGGGACTTTGAAGCAAGCTATCGTGATATTGTGGCTGGCTGCAGGGCTCTTTGGTCATTTCTTCAAAAAAATGCCCTCTCAGCTGACAGAAAGGACTTATTGTGAAACTTGATCCTCTCTATTTTTTCCTACCCATGATTGAGGCCCTTGACCGGGAGGAACATGACCTTGTCGGCGCCACGGTCGGACATGGTAAGCGAGTTGCCTATCTGTCCTACCTGATGACGCGCAGCCTTCCGTGGTCCCCTGATGAGCGGCTGGCCTTTGTCCTTGCTGCTTTGCTCCATGACTGCGGGTCTGTAGAGACCATTCGGGAAATGCGTGATGCTGCCCGAAATAGGAAACCCTTCAGCGGCACTTTTTCCAATGGTCGGGTTGTAGATGACGCCAGTATCCATGCCCAAAAAGGGGAGGACCTTTTGCAGGATATGCCTTTTTATTCCCAAATCAAAGGGGTTGTCATGATGCACCACGAATGGGCCAATGGAACAGGCCCCATGGGGCTTAGGGAAGATGCCATTGACAAGCGGGCCCAAGTACTCTACCTTGCTGACCGCATGGATATCCGTTACGATTTATTGTCCCTGTCGGAAAGCGGATTTAGGGAGATGGTCCGTGATCTGCTTGGGCTCGAACATATCGAATTTTCCCATGATGCCTTGGTCCTTCTTGAAAAGAACCTGACCTATGAGGCTGTACAAAAACTCCAGGAGATTCCTCTAAATAGGCTCCTCAAATCGGTCGTACCAAGCCATGCCTGTGAGTACAGCCTAAAAGATATGCTTACCATCACCCGGTTTTTTGAGCGGATTGTCGATAATAAGTCCTCCTTTACGAAGGACCATTCTCACGGAATTGCCATGAAGGCCCTTGCCATGGCCCAAAAATATGGATGGAATGAAGAAAAGCAGGAACGTTTTCTTCTGGCGGCGAGCCTCCATGATTATGGAAAATTGCAGGTGCCTTCTTCCATCCTTGAAAAAGCAGGGCCGTTGACTGCAGAAGAGTTCCAAATCATGAAGAACCATGTCCGCTGGACCTATGAAGTCCTTGATGAAATCCCTGGGTTTGAAGATATCCGGGACTGGGCCTCTTTCCATCATGAGAAACTGGATGGAAGCGGTTACGTAAAGGGCCTTTGCAGCAAGGAACTTTCCTTTGAAGACCGCCTCATGGCCTGTCTCGATATTTATCAGGCCCTGACGGAAAAAAGGCCGTATAAAGAGGGATTCTCACATGAAAAGACCATTGCCATCATGAGGGAACTAGCCTGTAAAGGAAAAATTGACGGCGCCATCGTGAGGGATCTCGACGCCTTTTTTGAGCCGACTAGGCTTCCTTCCTAATGAAATAAAAGGCAGGGAGCAGAAAGATACTCCAACAAGGTAGGGAGGATTGATGATGGATCTGATTCGAAAGGTACAGGAACAAGACTGGACTGCTATTGAGGACCTAGTAAAGCAGGCTTTTGCCACGGCTTCTTATTCGGATGGGACGGAAGCAGCGCTTGTGGCCCGGCTGCGGCAAGGGCCTGCCTTTCTCCCAGACTTAGCCCTTATGGCTGAACGGGAAGCTCTAAGCCCGCAGGGTTTATCCTTTTTACAAAAGCAAGGGTTTCCCAAGAAGCCATCCTTGCCTTGGCGCCCCTTGCTGTGAAGCCTTGTTTTCAAAAAAGCGGGATTGGGACCGCTCTTGTAAAAAAAGGTCATACGCTTGCCGCAAAGGCGGGATTTGCTTATGCAGCCGTTTTGGGGGATCCTGCATTTTATGGCCGGTTGGGTTATGAAGCGGCAGAAAAATGGGGAATTACGCCGCCAGCAGCTTTTCCTAAAGAATATTTTATGGCCATAAAGCTCATTCCTGATGCGGCTCCGCTTGCAGGGACCATTGTCTACGACAGGGCGTTTGGCCTTTAGGAAACAGAGCAGAAAATGAGACTGGAAAGAAAAGGGATGGAATCATGAAAGAAGCCATCAAGGTCCGCGGTGCGCGGGTCCATAATCTTAAAAATATTGATGTCGATATTCCTCTTGGAAAAATTGTCGGCATTGCCGGTGTGTCGGGATCGGGCAAATCATCCCTTGCCTTAGGCGTCCTCTATGCGGAAGGGTCCCGGCGCTACCTCGATTCCCTGTCGACGTACACAAGGCGGCGCATGAGTTTTTCCCCCAAGGCGGACGTAGATGAAGTCCTTTACGTTCCGGCTGCCCTTGCCATGCACCAGCGTCCCGGTGTTCCTGGCATGCGCAGTACCTTTGGGACAGGAACGGAGCTTCTTAGTAGTCTGCGTCTCCTTTTTTCCCGTCTTGCGGTGCACCGCTGCCCAAACGGTCATGAGGTCCCACCGTCCCTTGCCGTCGCGGCGGAAAAAGAACTTATCTGCCCGACCTGCGGAGCCCATTTTTACGCTCCCTCTGCAGAAGAACTGTCTTTCAACAGCCAAGGCGCCTGCCCGCGCTGTGAGGGGACGGGAAAGGTCAAGACCGTCAATGTGGATGCCCTCGTCCCTGACGAGACCTTAACCATTGATGAAGGGGCCGTCCTTCCTTGGCAGACCCTGATGTGGTCCCTGATGAAGGAGGTTGCCCGCGCCATGGGCGTGCGGACCGATGTTCCTTTTAAGGATCTTACAGCAAAGGAAAAGGACATCGTCTATCATGGTCCTGCCGTGAAGAAACATATTTTTTACAAGGCTAAAAGTACGAACGTTGCCGGTGAACTTGACTTCACGTACTATAATGCCATCTATACCGTCGAAAATGCGCTTGCCAAAGTAAAGGACGAAAAGGGCATGAAGAAAGTCGAACGCTTCCTGACCCAGGAAACCTGCCCGGAGTGCCATGGCACCCGTCTTTCCGAAAAGGCGCGGGCCCCGAAAGTGCGCGGGATCTCCCTTGCTGACGCGACGCATATGACCTTGAAGGACCTCGTCTTGTGGGTCAAAGGAGTTCCCGAAAGTCTTCCTGAAACCATGCGCCCCATGGCCCAAAGCATTTGCGATGCTTTTCTCGAAAACGCCAAGCGTCTTATGGATCTGGGCCTTTCTTATCTGACCTTGGACCGGGAAGCTGCGACCTTATCAAACGGAGAGAGGCAGCGGATGCAGCTGGCTCGGGCTGTACGGAACCGAACGACGGGTGTCCTCTATATCCTTGATGAGCCATCCATTGGTCTTCATCCGGAAAATCTCAAAGGCCTCATGGGTGTCATGCAGGACCTTATCCGCGACGGAAACTCCATCGTTCTTGTAGACCATGATACGCAGGTCCTGTCTACGTGTGATTGGCTCATTGAAATGGGGCCCGGCGCCGGCTCCAAAGGAGGTCGCGTCATCGGAACGGGGACTGTGGCTGATACGGCAAAGCGTCACACTTCAAAGATTGGCCCTTTCCTTCAAAAAGGCGGTCACCACTTAGTCCGTGATGCCTGCGGGAAAAAAGCACTTTTTGAAAAGGGCACCATCCATATGGAAACAAGTGGAATCCATACCGTAAAACCCCTCAGTGTGACCCTTCCCAAAGGCCGTCTTACGGTGGTCACCGGTGTTTCCGGCTCAGGCAAGACAACCATGGTTCTTGAAAGTCTCATCCCGGCCGTCCTTGCCCAAACGAAAGGGGAGGCACTTCCGCCCCATGTGACACGTCTTGACGCGTCAGGCATTCACGGGATTAAACTCATCGACGCATCGCCCATAGGAATCAATGTCCGCTCTACGGTGGCAACGTACGCCGATGTCCATGATGAACTGCGCAAAGTCTACGGCCGCCTGCCGGAGGCAAAGGCACAGGGCCTTAAAGCAGGGGACTTTTCCTATAATACGGGGAGCCTGCGCTGCCCGCTCTGCGATGGCACGGGGGAAATCAACCTTGACGTCCAGTTCCTGCCTGATGTGATCATTACCTGTCCGGAGTGTCATGGAACGAGGTACCGAAAAGAAGCGGACCTTGTGAAAAAGAAGATGCAGAAAAGCAACGCGGCATATTCCTTGCCGGAACTCATGGCTATGGATATCGATGATGCCCTTGAGGCTGCCAAGGGGCTCAAGAAGGTCTCGGAAAAACTGCGCATCCTGAAAGACTTGGGCCTGGGGTATCTGACGCTGAAAGAAGCAACGCCCCGCCTTTCCGGCGGTGAAGCGCAGCGGCTGAAACTTGCCAGCGACATGGGAAAGGGGCAGGAAGATACAATCTTTGTCTTTGATGAACCGACCATCGGCCTTCATCCCCTTGATACGGAGACACTCCTTCACGTCTTTGATGAGCTTGTTTCGCAAGGAGCGACCGTTGTTGTTATTGAGCATGACCTCGACGTCATCCGCAATGCCGACTATCTCATCGACATGGGTCCCGGCGGTGGGGCAGAAGGCGGCACCATCGTTACGTGCGGTACGCCGGGAGAAGTGGCCCAATGCAAGGAAAGTAAAACAGGAAAGTACATCTAAAGAAAGAGCAAAGCAGTTTCCACGAAGTCCTTATGGCTTTAGGGGAACTGCTTTTTTAGAAAGGAGAAAGGATCAAAGGCTCGACCTGATTCTTGTGTCAAAAATGTATTGATAAATCGAAAATTATAGATATCATAAAACCATGAATCAGGTAGAACTTTTTAAAGCCCTTTCCAATCCCATACGGCTCCAGATCCTCACCTGGCTGAAAGACCCCTTTGCCCATTTTCCTCCTCAGGGTCTTCATATCCCCGAAGGAGACAGCTTCGAGAACGCTGTCTGTGTTGGAAGCATCCAAGAAAAGCTGGGTATTTCCCAATCGACTGTTTCCCATTACCTCGATCTGATGCAGCGTTCAGGCCTTTTGGAGTCTGCCCGTTTTGGAAAGTGGACCTATTACCGAAGAAATGAAACGAATATCCAAGCCTTAGCCGAGTTTATCAAGACAGAACTATAAAGGAGGAAAAAGAGCAAGACCATGTAAACTGTCCTCGCAGGCAGTTTATTTTTTACCCTAATATATCGAAAATAAGCGATATATAGATTTAAAAGGGGACACTTTTAGGCATTTTCATGGCCCTGTCATTCGCCCGCCAATAGATGCGGACAGTCTTTTTATCGAAGTCACAGCAGGCTCAACGCATAATGCCCGTACGTTCTGCAATTTCTATCACGATACACCCTTTATGGTAGCGCCTTTATCCCAAATTGAGGCCGATCTCAAAGAAGCAAAGGAGAAATGGCCTGAAGCAAGAAAAATCTGGGCGTCCGGCGGTAATCCCTTTGCTCTCAGCACGGAAAAGCAGATTGCTGTCTGGGATCTCATGCGGACCTATTACCCGAAGGCGCGGATTTCCGCGTATGCCATCATTTCTGATTTTAAGCACAAAAGCGTCGAAGAGATTTGCAAAATCAAGGCCCATGGACTTGATGAAATCATGATCGGTATCGAGAGCGGGGACGATGAAGTCCTTTCCTTTGTCAATAAGGGCTGCACATCGGAAGAAATCATCGAAGCGGGCTGCAAGATGGATGAAGCGGGCCTTCCATATGAAGTAGTTTTCCTCAGCGGATTGGGGGGCGCGGCTACGGTCTCGGACACGCCCAAAAGAGTGCTGACATCCTCAATCAGCTGCACCCTGACAGGATCCTTATTGCAGGACTCACCCTATTACCCGATACGCCGCTCATGAAGGACGTGAGAAGCGGTGTATTCAAGGAGGCAACAGAAGAAGAACGCGTTTTGGAACTGAAGGAATTCCTGACGCGCCTTAAGAATCCGACGCTGATTGACGCGACAAATGCCGCCATCATCACCCCTATCTATGGGAGGATTCCTGAAGAAAAGGATAAGATGATTGCCCAGCTTGACGCCATCTTTATCCGCTATGGGGAAACGGGTCTGCGTCAGGCCCGTGAATCCCTGCCTGCCAGTTAAGATTTTCTGCTTCCAGACGGCAGAAGCCATCCCGCCTTGGCAAGGCAATTTGGAAAAGTTTCGTCATGGTTTTTCTTTCTTTTGCGCAAAGGCCCAACAGCCAATATTGGCTGTTGGGCCTTTGTCATAGACTCATGATAGGGTAGAAAGCGATGCATAAAGGTGGAAAAATGAGCTTATTTCGGGTTCTTTCATCAGTTTTCCCTGCGTCTCCAGACAAGATACAAGACAGCAGCCCCGACAAGTACGGCAGGACAAATGACGCCATACATCATGGCATAGCCCCATTCAGCCGCCGCAAGTCCCAGTAAATAGGCCGCTAGGCCGACACTGATGTCAAGAGCCCAAAAATAAGTGGCTGTGGCGACCCCGGCCCGGGAGGGCGGTGCCATGGTCACGGCAAGGGTCTGAAAAGCCGGTGAGAGGGCCCCAAAACCAAGTCCCAGCACGGCTCCTGAAAGCAGCAGCCCCGTGAGACTTGAAATGGATGCAAAAAGGATGAATCCCAGAAGAAAGACGATGAACCCCGGATAAACGATATAATCCGGGCCCTTTGTATCAAAAAGATGTCCAATGACCGGCCGTGTGACGATGATGATGAGGGCAAAGACAACAAAAAAGAGACTTGTTACAGAAGCCAGTCCAAGGCTTCTGGCATAAAGCGGGATAAAGGTGAGCATACCGCCATAGGAAAAAAAGACCAAGCCCCCAAATAAAGAAGGGATGACGGAGCGGGGTTCAATGAGATCTGTTACTGAAAAAGAGCGGAAGGAGGCACTGGGACGGGTCACAGAGGACGGCAGCGCGTTGCAGATCATAGCAATCAGCGTAAAAAGAGCCCCGAGGATCAAAAAGAAAAAGACTGCGGATGGTCCCCAATACTGCATGAGAAGAAGTCCAACGAGTGGGCCTACAACCATGGCAAGATTGGTTGAAAGGGCAAAGTAACCGATGCCTTCCCCTTTGCGTGAAAGCGGCAGGACAAGAGCTGCTACGGCAGCAGCCGCCGTCGATGTGACGCCAAAAATTGCACCGTGTAGGAAGCGCAGTCCAAAGACGGCCGGCAAGGTTCGTAAAAAGAAAAAGGCCGTCATGATGAGAAGGAACGCACATGATCCCGCCACGAGCAGCCTGTGTTTGTTCAAGGAATCAATGATCTTTCCTGCAAACGGACGGCATAAAACGGTCCCCAGCTGAAAATACGTCATGGCAAGGCCCGCGTCCCTTTCGTTTCCATGAAGTTCTTCCAGGATGTATAACGGCATGGCCGCAACCAGCAGATATTGGGATAGAAAATAAAAGAAATTCCCTCCCCCCATAGTCATGAATTGAGGTGTCCATAAACGATCTTTTGACAAATGAAATCCTCCTTATGAATCAGAAAATACGTTGTAATCCTGTCTTATTGTACTGCATGGAAAGAGCTTGTCAAGATTTTGGGCGCGTAGGGGACGGGAAAACTTCTATTTTATTCTATGAGAAATGCTCTATTTGGGAGTGCATAAAAAAGAGGCCCCATATGGGACCTTTTTGATTTATGATTTACAATTGGATCCAATCTATTTCCCTTGTTGATGAGGCAAAATCTTGGCACTTAGATAGGACGCCAGAAGACAAAACACGATATCGATTCCCCAGATGCCTTGATAGCTTCCTGTTGCAGCCACGGTCATGCCGCCCAAAAATGCACTGAGAAAGGCGCCTAGCTGATGCCCTAAAAAAAGGAGTCCCACAAGTGCTGCCGATTGGGCAAGAGGAAAACGCTCCGTGACGATTCCTGACGTCGGCGTAACTGTGGCCCCGCCGGACATGCCGAGACCTATGCAAAAGAAAAGGGCCGACAGGAAAGTTTTTGGCAGGAAAAAGAGATATATGGCTGTCAAACCCGCACGGAAGCCATAGTAAATGGTCAGAAGACGGTTTTTGGAAACATGGCCGGACAAATATCCGGAAATCAGCGCACCAATGACTGTTGACAGACCATAGGCTGCAAAGGCGTGGGCGGCGCGTGGCCTTTGAAGACCATAGGAGAGCAGCTGTGAGAAAAGATGGGCTTCAATCAGCGCCATATGAAAGCCGCAAGTAGTAAATGCTCCCAATAGATATCGAAATTCCGGCCGCTTTAGGGCTCCTTGAAGGAGGAGGCTAAAAGAAGCTTCGGGAACAGGACCTTTTTCCTGAAGATCCGTTCTTTTTAGGGGCTGCGTCAAATAAAAAAGAAAGGGAAGGGTTCCAATCATGATCAGACTGAGCACAACAGAGACTGTCAGGATTCCGCCTACAAGGGAAAGCCTGGAAAGAAGCGGGGAAAAAAAGGTTGAGCCCAGGCCGGCTGCAGCATTGATAAAGCCCGAAATGAGGGCCCCTTTTTGAGGTCCTACGGCGAAAATGACGGTTTCAAGAAGCAGACCAAATGAGATTGCTCCAGCGCCGCAGCCTAGAAATAGACCAAGGGTGAGCACAAGGCCCCAAAGGGAGCGGAAGAGGGACAGCCCCAGTAACCCTAGAAGGAAAAGCCCCACGCCGCTAAGAAGGACGAAACGGTGGGAACGCCTAGCTGCAAGGAGCCCCCAAAAAGGCTGCGAAAGACCAAAGGAAAGCTGCAGGACCGCAATGGCAAAACTCAGGCCCCCATAAGAAAGGCCTGTAGCTTCCCTGAGTGGCTCCAGAAGGATTCCAATATCGCTGCGGATGCCGCCGCTGATGCCATAAAGGAGGACGGCGGATAACCCGCAGAAAAATAGAGAGGGCCCCGAAGCGGGGTGACTGGGTGCCTGCATAGAAAACCTCCGTTTAGACGCAGTCAGATAGGATAAAGGGGAAAACTTGGATGAAAAGCTTCCTCTAAATGATCAGAGAACCTTTTGGAAGGCAATCTTTGTGCTATTATCAAACCAAATTGTTCCCGTATAGACGAACCCCATCTTTTCGAGGATGTGGCGCATGATTTTGTTGTCCTCATCCGTATCGACACGGATGTTTTGAATCCCTTCACGCCTGGCTAAGTTTTCACAGGCCTTGAACATTTCCTGGGAAAGGCCCTTGCCGCGGATGGTGCAGTCGACAGCCATCCGATGGATGACAAGATAAGGCTCGTCATTGAGCCAGTGACCCTGAAGCGTGTCATAGGCAGCCTCGCCGCGGGCATCGATGCCGGCATAGCCGACAATCCGTCCCTGATCCTTGAGCACATAGCCGATGCCGTCTGATAAATCCTTGTTGATATCCGCCATGGCCGGATATCCCGTCTGCCATTGATTGACGCCCTGACTCCTTAGAAAAGCCTTGGCCTCGTTGATGATTTCCATGATGCGAATGGCATCTGTTCTTTCTGCTTTTACCAGTTTCATGCTGCCAGCCTCCTTATTCATGATTTTTCCAATCAATCTGGATATTGGTCCTCAATTTCTGCATGAGATCCAGCAGGGTCCGGACCTCTTCCTGGGAAAACCCCGCAAGACCCACTGCAATCTGGCGATTTTCCTCTTCAATCAATTTTTCATAAAGTTTCTTTCCGATATCCGTTGGATAAAGATGCCACATCCGTTTGTCCGTCTTTATCTTTCGGCGGCTGATGAGATGTGCGTCCTCAAGCTTTTTTACCGCCTTGGCCGTTGTCCCCTTGTCTACGCTGACGAGCTCAGTCAGGTCTGTCTGACAGAGGCCAGGCGTTTCACAGATGCGGGTCAAAAAGATAAATTGGCCGCGTTTGAGTCCATAGGATTGGAACTTCATATCCATCAGGGAATGGATGACGCGGCTGATGGTGCCCAAATGGCGAAGCAGTTCATTGGTCAGGTTCATGGTTCCTCCTTAATAGTTGAACTTTCAACTAAATATAGGATAAACGAAAGAATCCGCCTTGTCAAGATGAAAAAAAGGACTGCCGAAGCGCCATACAGGTGGGAAAATGACCGTTTTTAGGGTTCTTCCAGGCCCCTCATCCTATTTGCCATAATCAGGATCCATTCAGCTTATTCAGGAACAGCTTTCGCTGCTTTTTCCTAAAAAAAACGGCACCGCCAAGCGGTGCCGTTAGTTTTCTTATTAGAATGTTTCACCCGTAATCTTTTCGTAGGCTTCTTTATACTTTTCAATGGTCTTATCAATGACATCCTGGGGCAGGAGATAGTTGCTGTCAGGATTGGCTTTCAGCCAGTCACGGACATACTGTTTGTCGTAGCTGGGCTGGCTCTTTCCAACTTCGTAGCCAGCAAGCGGCCAGAAGCGGGAACTGTCCGGCGTCAGCATCTCATCGCCAAGGACGATCTGACCATTTTCATCAAGCCCAAATTCAAATTTGGTATCGGCAATGATGATGCCCTTCGTGTAGGCATAATCAGCACATTTTTTATAAAGGGCAATGGTCGCCTCTTTGATGGCTTTTGTGTATTCAGCCCCTTTGCCGGGGAAGCGTTTTTCAAGGTATTCCACACACTGGGCTTCGGAGATGTTTTCATCATGATCACCCAGTTCTGCCTTGGTGCTCGGCGTGAAGATGGGTTCAGCCAGTTTCTGGGATTCTTTCAGGCCTGCCGGCAGGGTGATGCCGCAGACGGTTCCATTTTTTTGATAGGATTCCCAGCCGGAGCCGGTAATATACCCACGGACGATGCATTCTACAGGAATCATGTCGAGCTTCTGGCATTTCATGCTCTTGCCGGCAAATTCCGGTGTGCGGAAGAATTCCGGCATATCAGCAGGATCTACGGAAAGCATATGGTTCGGAATGACATCTTTGGTGAATTCAAACCAGAATTTGGAAAGGCGGGTCAGGACGGCCCCTTTATCGGTGATGGTGTTTTTCAGGATGTGGTCGAAAGCGGAAATGCGATCGGAAGCCACCATGATAAGGCTGTCACCAATGTCGTAGATTTCGCGGACTTTACCAGACTTAAAGGGTTTATATTCCTGCATGATACATCCTCCTTGTATTTTGGTATCCTTATCATAGCACAAGGAACTTTATTTGTCGAATGATATCTCTATTTTCTTATAAAATGTTTGTAAAGAATGAAACAGGTAAGCGCTTGTATGACCTTACACATTTTCTTGTCTTTTTCCCTTTTGGATGATTTCTGGGATGGGGGAAAAAGTATGAAGGAATTTCAAACATTGTTCTGAATCCGTTGAAGAGTTTTCATTCCTATCGTATAATAAAAGAACAACTCTATTTTAGTTCTAGTTAAGGAAGGATGGGAGACCATGCGCATTGTCATGACGATTGTGGGAATTGATAAAGTGGGAATCATTGCTCGGGCCAGTGACCTGTTGGCTAAACATCAAGTGAATATCCTCAATATCAATCAAAATATTACGGATGATTTTTTCAACATGGTGCTGATCGGTGACATGAGCAAAGCCACCATCTGTGTTGAAGACCTAAAGGATAAAGCGGCTGCCTTAGGAAAAGAACTGGGCCTTGAGATCCGCGTCCAGAGTGAAGAAATCTTTACGGCTATGCACCGGATCTGATTGCTGAGGAGGTTTCCATGCTGTACAACACAAACGATATCCTTGAAACAACCCGGATGATCACGGAAAATAACCTGGACGTCCGAACCATTACGATGGGCATCAGCCTGCGCGACTGCGCCGACCCTGATGTAACTGTCTGCGCCCGTAAGATCTATGATAAGATTACACGCTGCGCCAAGGACCTGGTCAAGGTGGGGACCAACCTTGAAGCGGAGCTCGGTGTGCCCATCATCCATAAACGCATTTCTGTAACGCCTATTTCCCTTGTAGGTGAAGCCTGCCAGACCGATACCTACGTGCCGCTGGCCAAAGCCCTTGACGACGCGGCCAAAGCCGTTGGCGTCAACTTCATTGGCGGCTTCAGCGCCCTTGTGGAAAAAGGCTGCACCCATGGTGACTCCATCCTGATCGATTCCATTCCAGAAGCCTTGGCCACAACGGATATTGTCTGTTCTTCCGTGGCTGTTGGCTCCACCAAGGCCGGCATCAACATGAATGCCGTGCGCCGCATGGGGGAAGTTGTCAAAAAAACGGCCGATTTGACCCGTGATCAGGATGCTTTAGGCTGCGCCAAACTCGTTGTTTTCTGCAACCCTGTCCAAGACAATCCCTTTATGGCAGGCGCTTTCCACGGCGTTACGGAACCGGAGACAGTCATCAATGTCGGTGTCTCCGGCCCTGGTGTTGTCAAGCACGCTCTCGAAGGCTGCCGTGGGGCCGATATTGGTGTCGTGGCCGAGACCATCAAGAAAACAGCTTTCAAGATTACCCGCGTCGGACAGCTCGTGGCCCAAGAAGCGGCCAAACGGCTGGGAACCCAATTCGGGATCATTGACCTGTCCCTTGCCCCAACGCCGGCTGTAGGTGACAGCGTGGCCCACATCCTTGAGGAAATTGGTCTGGAATGCTGCGGCGCGCCCGGTACGACAGCGGCCCTTGCCATGCTGAACGATGCGGTCAAAAAAGGCGGCCTCATGGCTTCCAGTTATGTCGGCGGCCTGTCCGGTGCCTTCATTCCTGTAAGTGAAGATGCTGGCATGATCCATGCTGTGGAACAAGGGTGCCTCACCATTGAAAAACTTGAAGCTATGACCTGCGTCTGCTCCGTCGGTCTTGACATGATTGCCATTCCTGGCGATACGACGGCAGAAACCATTTCCGCCATCATTGCAGATGAATCGGCCATTGGCATGATCAATAATAAAACCACGGCTGTTCGCGTCATTCCCGTACCGGGCAAGAGCGTGGGCGATAAAGTTGAATTTGGCGGCCTGTTAGGATATGCGCCTATCATTGCCGTCAATACCTTTAAGCCCGATACCTTTATCCATCGCGGTGGGCGCATTCCAGCCCCAGTTAGGAGCCTGACAAACTGATGCGCAAGAAAGAACGCAATAAGCTCATCTTGGAACGTCTTGAAGAAACCTATAAAGGACAGGGAACGGCCCTGCATTATACCACCCCTTTTGAACTCTTGGTGGCGGTCATCCTTTCTGCTCAGTGCACGGATGAACGGGTCAATATTGTTACAAAGCGCCTTTTTCCAAAGTACAACACGCCGGAGAAGCTGGGCGCCCTGACCCTTGAACAAATGGAAGCCCTCATCCATGACTGCGGCCTTTATCATTCCAAAGCACGCAATATCCTTGCTACGTGCCGAAAACTTATTGATGACTTCCATTCCGAGATTCCTCAGGAGATGAAGGCCCTCTTGAGTCTTCCCGGTGTAGGACGCAAGACTGCCGATGTCATGCTGAGTGTGGCCTTTGGAAAACCGGCCATTGCCGTTGACACCCATGTTTTCCGTGTCTCCCATCGGTTGGGTCTTTCCGCTGGAAAAGATCCCCTGGAGACTGAGCATGACCTGCAAAAGCAGATTCCCAAGGAAAAGTGGGGCGAGGCCCATCACTGGCTCATCTGGCATGGCCGTAAGGTCTGCAAGGCCCCTAAACCCCGCTGCAGTGAGTGCCCCGTTTTGGATCTTTGTCCTTCACGGGTGATGGAATAATCAATTTCAGTTAGGAAATCCCAAATGGATAACGTCTACGATTACATCAACGATTTTTATACGAACGACGACGGCTGGAACATGGTCATACCCCGGGATGACGTTGAAACCTATATCCGCAAATGTGCTTGGCAGGGCATGGATGACAAGGCCCTTCAAAAAGAGTGGGACAATCTCAGCATCTTCTGCATCTATCTGGAAAATGATATGTTGGAGATGCAGGATGTAACGGAGGAAATCCTTGTAGGCTGCGTGATTTGGGCCTGCCGCTATATTGTTGAATTCATGGGGACGTACGACGCAATCAAGGCGTTCCTTGACACACTGGAGCGTTTCTTTGTCCTTATGAAGGAACGCGGCGTTCTCATGAGCGTCCTGGCGCCGCACCTTGCAGCGAAAACCCTTTTAAATGAAGATGGGACCGTGGCCATTGTGACATGCCACGGACAGCTGCAAAAAGGGGAGGAGGAATGGGAAACGTGGGTTGGCCCACCCCCAGAAGGCAACATCTTCCTGCATGCCGGTGTGGGACTTGAGGAAATCATGGGAGAAATCAACATGTTCTTCCAGACAAGCCGCTTTACGCCGGACCTTGACCGCGCCATGCGGCTCTACCGGCATGCCGAAGGCCGCCTGGACCTTGAAGGACCGGAAGAAACGGACTTCTGGAAAGGCTTCTGGGATTACTTTCTTTTTAATTATCGGACCATGGATACGGCCGATACGCCCATTTCATTTTTTGCCGAACACAGCGGCACACATTACGAAACCCTTGCCTATGAACTGAGCCGTGCCCGCCTGCGTCTATTTGTCCTCGGTGAGGTCCTTGATGAAACGCGCTGCCTGGCAGAAGACCTGATGACGGGGGATCACTTTTATGTCAATATGACCCCGGAAATGGCAAGTCATCATGACTTGGGGGACGTCATTTTGGGCAATATCTTCCAGAACCAAAGTTTGTGCATGAACTATGAAAAGAGTTTCCGCCTGTCCCCCCTTTCAAGAAATAAGCTTCATACCATCCTGCAGCAATGTCTGGATTGGTTCCTGATTCAGGGCCCTGATCTTACGTGGAGTGACTTCATGGCGGCCAATCCTCTTTTTGTCCGCAGGATTGTTTCCCTTGTGTCAAATAATCCTGCCGCTGTGGCGTTTCCCTATAAGACGGCCATCAAGGACTATAAGCCGCCCCGCATGACCCCCGCGCTGGACCGGTCGGAACAGGCCGTCAAGGAAATCATGGCCGCTGCGGGTTTTGGCATTACGGAGTTTTATTTTGCTCGCCGGCTGTGGCATGATTTTTTGAAGACGGATCCCAACCTTTCTGCCCTTGGGCCGGAACGCTGGGCCGCCGGTATTTTTGAAAACTTCCTTGAAATCAATGAAAAACGGGCTGCCCAGAAGAAACCTTTCTTCTCTGAATCCCTGGGCCTTCCGCAGCATCATATTGCCGAAGCCTACCAGACCATCCGCAGCGCCCTTTCCCTGGAACCATCCGATCCCCGCTATCTGACGGAAGTGGGGTATATGATGATGTTCAGCAATTTATCGTAGGAGGAAACCATGATCTGTTCTCATTGCGGTTTGGAATATCCCGATCATTTGGCGGAATGTCCCAATTGCCATACGCCCAATGACGATATTGCCGCCGAAGTCCTGACGGAAGATGAACGGGACGCTTTTGAAGGCGTGACCATCGATCAGGTTCCCGATTCGGATACATATCGCGTGATGGACCAGGATGACCTAAAACAGGCCCAGGAAGAAGCAAAACCTTTCCGCTTGCGGGTCCTGAACTTCCTTTTGGGCCATCTGGGACTTGTTGCCGTGGGCATCATCGTCTTTTTGGTCCTTCTTATCCCCGTCTTTCTTTCCCTTATGCTTCCTTTTGTGGGATACTTTATCATCATTGCCGCCATTTTTTTTGTCTTGCGGCTGATTGGACTGCGGTAAAGGAGCCCTGAAGAAATGAACGTGTCATTTCTTCAGGGCTCCTTTTGCGTCTATGCTGAAAAATAGGAAGTGCGGCATAAGCGACATCTGTTAGGATGGATCCGCGCCTTTTTGGCTGGCGAAAAGACCTGCCAGTAACCTGTTTCCGTTACCATCAGATCAATCTTTTTTTTGCTTTTCACGTATATTTGTGGACAAAATGACTACTCACGATTGAAAAAGAGCATTAACTCTTCCAAAATATAAGCGACTGAACCATACGTTGGGAGAAAAAATATCCTTTATTCATTATACGATTCAAAAGAATGCAGAATGGTAAGCTATCATTTACTCTGTTTATGCCAGAAGACCCTTTTGATGGCAGCTAGGAAATAGTAATTTGGAGTGAAAGGAAATATACCGACTGTTGACCCCATCATGGTCAGAAAATGTATTCTGATGAACCATTTGCCAACCTAATCTGCGGTTGTGTATGATTATTGCTGCATGCAGGCTCAATTCGGGTAGGAATAGGTGCAGCAAGATTTGATGAGAATAAAATGCATAGGGATAACGACAACGATATGCAAGAAGCATTAAAAGATGCAATTGCTGCAGATAAACCAGTTTTTGAGAGCGGAGGTCCAAGGAAAAGAAGAGCTGCCGTATGTTGAAGATGGCCCGCTGGTCATTCCTAGCCAATGAAGATAAAATGAATTTCAAGGAAAAAGTAGCATTGCAGGATATCTTGGCCGAACACGAGAACCAGGCAATATGTTATTCCATGAAGGAAGAGATGATAGCCCTTTATGAGTTTAGGAGCTATACAAGGCTGTTGCGGGATGGAAGCGCTGGTTTGAAGCTTCACTAGGCAGCGGAATTCAGGCCCTAGTTCTAGTTAGGGCTGCAAAGATAAAAGCGTCCAAAAGGAGAGCCTGCGGATACGGAGATGGCGAGTACTTTTTCACGTTAATTCGCGCCCTTGAATTCCAACCGAAAGAGGTTTACTTTGGAAGTAAACGTGAAGAAACCAAAAGGGACTGTGAAAAATGAGCACTTCTCATTTCGTCACAGCCCCTTTTAGACACCTTGGAACGACGTTGCACTAAGGACAAAAAGAGAAGTCCCTGCAGGAAAAAGACAGGGAAAGGAAGGGGAGGGGGCCTGTTTTTTTCGCCCTATTCAAGGTTTTTTCTTCGATTTCCTCGTAATTTTCACAATTTTTGGTTTTCCCGTTCCATTCAAATCATAATTAGTGTATAATTAAATACATAAGTGAAACCTGAAAATATGAGCCTTGGTTCATATATGTCCTTACCTGTTAAGGCGGCCTTCACTTATCGGTGAAAAGGTCACCGACAACTTGTTGAAGAAGGGATGATTTAGTTATGCGCGAAGTTGTAATTGCAAGTGCTGTAAGAACGGCTATCGGCAAATTTGGTGGCAGCCTGCTTCCCCTGTCTGCCCCTGAACTCGGTGCAATTGTCATCAAGGAAGCCCTGAAAAGAGCTAATGTCCCTGGTGAAAAAGTTGACGAAGTCATTTTTGGTAACGTCCTCCAAGCTGGACTGGGCCAAAACCCTGCTCGTCAGGCATCCATCAAAGCTGGCCTGCCTATTGAAGTTCCTGCTTTTACTGTCAATAAAGTCTGCGGTTCCGGCCTGAAATGTGTGGAACTGGCTGCTCAGTCCATCCTGGCTGGCGATAACGACATCGTCGTTGCCGGCGGTATGGAAAGCATGTCCAACGCTCCTTTTGTTACCAGCGGCAAAGCTCGTTGGGGTCTGCGTATGGGCGACAGCAAACTCGTCGATGTCATGATCAAGGATGGTCTGTGGGATGCGTTCAATAACTATCACATGGGCATCACTTCCGAAAACGTCGCTGAAAAATTCGGCGTAACCCGTGAAGACCAGGACGAAGTTTCTGCCCGTTCCCAGCAAAGAGCCATTGCGGCCATCAAGAGCGGTGCTTTCAAGGACGAAATCGTTCCTGTTACCATCAAAACCAAAAAGGGCGAGACCGTATTTGATACGGATGAATTCCCGCGTGAAGGAACCACGACGGAAATCCTGGCCAAACTGCGTCCTGCCTTTAAACAAGGCGGCACGGTCACGGCTGGCAACGCTTCCGGTCTGAACGACGGGGCTGCCGCCCTTGTCATCATGAGCGCGGAAAAAGCACAGGAACTCGGCATCAAACCGATGGCGAAGATCCTGTCCTATGCTTCTGCCGGTGTCGATCCTGCCATCATGGGCATTGGGCCTATCCCTGCAAGCCGCAAAGCCCTCTCCAAGGCAGGTCTGGAAGTCAAGGACCTTGACCTCATCGAAGCCAACGAAGCGTTTGCTGCTCAGTTCGTAGAAGTCGGCCGTGAGCTGAACTTCGATCCTGATAAAGTCAACGTCAATGGCGGTGCCATTGCCCTCGGTCACCCGATTGGGGCTTCCGGCGCCCGCATTCTTGTAACGCTTCTGTACGCACTGAAAAACCGCGACAAGAAGCTTGGCCTGGCAACGCTCTGCATCGGCGGCGGTATGGGTACGTCTGCTGTTGTGGAAATGTTATAATCATCAATCACTTAAAAAAAGTGGAGAAAGAGGGAATGATTCATGGATTTTAATCTGACTGAAGACCAACAAATGATTAAGGAGCAGGCTGCTGACTTTGCAGAAAGATTCCTGGCTCCGACCATTGAAGAAAGAGACAAGAACCACGTTTGGGACCGCAAGATCATCAACGAAATGATCGAAAATGGCTTCCAAGGCATCTGCTTCCCTGAAGAATACGGCGGAGCTGGCATGGACGTTCTCAGCTACATCCTGGCTGTTGAAGAAATGTCCAAAGTCGATGATGGTACGGGTATCACCCTTTCCGCTTCCGTTTCCCTGTGCGCAACGCCGATCTACATGTTCGGTACGGAAGAACAGAAACAAAAATACCTGACCCCGATCTGCGAAGGCCGCACCATTGGTGCTTTCGGCCTGACCGAACCGTCCGCTGGTACGGATGCTTCCGCTCAGCAGACCACGGCTGTTCTGAAGGGTGACAAATACATCCTGAACGGCTCCAAGATCTTCATCACCAACGGCAGCGAAGCTGAAACCTATGTCATCTTTGCTATGACCGATAAGAGCGCTGGCGTACACGGCATTTCCGCTTTCATCGTAGAAAAAGGCATGCCTGGCTTCCGCTTCGGCAAGATCGAAGACAAGATGGGCGGTCACACCTCCCTGACAGCTGAATTGATTTTTGAAGACTGCGAAGTTCCTAAAGAAAATCTGCTCGGCAAAGAAGGCGAAGGCTTCAAGATTGCTATGCAGACCCTGGACGGCGGCCGTATCGGCGTTGCCGCGCAGGCTCTGGGTATCGCACAGGGCGCCCTCGACGCTGCTGTGAAATACTCCAAGGAACGTGAACAGTTCGGCCGCAGCATTTGCAAATTCCAGGCCCTGAGCTTCAAGATGGCTGATATGGCCATGAAGATCGAAGCTGCCCGTCTGCTCGTTTATCGTGCAGCTAACCTGAAGAACGAAGGCAAACCGTACTCTGCAGCCGCTGCTATGGCTAAGTGCTTTGCTTCCGACGTTGCCATGGAAGTTACGACTGATGCTGTCCAGATCTTTGGTGGTTACGGCTACACCGTTGACTATCCGGCTGAACGCTATATGCGTAACGCTAAGATCACCCAGATCTACGAAGGCACCAACGAAGTTCAGCGTATGGTCATCTCCCGTGATCTCTTGAGCGACAAAAAGAAGAAATAATCTCGCTCGGCATTCCTGCTGATTGATGACACTTTGATCCCTCGCCCCCTATGGGGACGGGGGATATAAAGTATCGATCGTTCTCTGAAAAGTTGTAAATATCTTTCTGCACATTAGAGGGTGCAGAGGGATCGCTGTGGGTATACTGACAGGACCCGGAAGCTGCGCTTGCTTCCAAAACCTTTCGCGGCACTGTTTCCCATGCAGCTATCCACTGCATGAATTTACCCTAAAAGGAGATATTCAGTTATGGAATTAAAGAAAGTTATGGTTATCGGCGCTGGTCAAATGGGCAGCGGTATTGCACAAGTCATGGCTGCTCATGGTGTAGAGGTTGTACTCCGCGATATCAAACAAGAATTTGTTGACCGCGGGATCAAAAATATTGAAAAGAACCTTACGCGCAGCGTAGAAAAAGGCCGCATCACCGAAGATGAGAAAAAAGCGACCCTGGGCCGTATCACCGGTGTTGTTGAGATGACGAAGGAAACCTGCAACGTTCATCTGGCCATTGAAGCAGCTACGGAAAACGTCAAGATCAAAAAAGACATTTTCCAGACCCTTGATGAACTCTGCCCGGAAGATGCCATCATTGCCAGCAACACGTCTTCCGTTTCCATCACCATGCTTGGCGGGTTCACGAAGAGAGCTGATAAATTCATCGGCATGCACTTCTTTAACCCGGCTCCTGTCATGAAATTGGTGGAAGTCACCCGCGGCCTTGCTACGAGCGACGATACCTTCAAAAAAGTGTATGACCTGGCTGCAGCCCTTGATAAGACCCCTGTAGCCGTCAAGGATTCTGCTGGATTTGTCGGCAACCGGATCATGATCCCTATGCTGAACGAAGCCATCTTTACCCTGATGGAAGGCGTTGCCAGCGCGGAAGACATCGATGCCGTTGCCAAACTCGGCTTCAACCATCCGATGGGACCTCTTGCCCTTGCTGACCTTATCGGCAACGATACGGTCCTTGCCATCATGGAAGTCCTCTACAAGGAATTTGGTGATCCGAAATACCGTCCGTGCCCGCTGCTCCGCAAGATGGTCGAAGCTGGTTATCTGGGACGCAAGACCGGCAAAGGATTCTACGATTACAAGAAATGATGGGCGGTGAACAGGATGTATGAATACAAGAACCTGCTTGTTAATACGGCAGAAGACGGCATCACGACGGTAACCATCAACCGTCCGAAAGCCTTGAATGCCCTGGACACGCTGACCCTGGAAGAAATGAAGGACTGCTTCAATCGCCTGGCTTCTGACGTTGCGACAAAATCCGTCCTCATTACCGGTGCCGGCCCCAAATCCTTTGTTGCTGGTGCTGACCTTGGCGCCATGAGCAAAATGACCGTAACGGAAGCCCGCTGCTTCTCCGTCCTTGGTCATGCTGTCTTTAACGCCATTGAACGCATCCCTGTTGCTGTCGTAGCAGCCATCAACGGATTTGCCCTGGGCGGCGGCTGCGAACTGGCCCTTGCCTGTGATTTCCGTTTTGCTTCCGACAACGCCAAATTTGGTCAGCCGGAAGTCAACTACGGCATCATTCCGGGATTCGGTGGCTCCCAGCGTCTGGCCCGCCTTATCGGGACGGGCGAAGCAAAAGAGATGATTTATACTGGGTCCATGATTGACGCTGAAGAAGCCCTGCGGATTGGTCTCATCAACCGCATTACGACTCAGGAAAACCTCATCCCAGAATGCGAAGCCATTCTCCGCAAGATCATGAGCAAAGCTCCGATGGCCATTGCATCTGCAAAAAATGCCATCAATACGGGCATGAACATGGACCTGCGCAGCGGTCTTGCTTACGAAGCACAGGTCTTCGGATCCTGCTTTGCTACGCGCGACCAAAAAGAAGGCATGGCAGCCTTCCTCGAAAAGAGAAAACCTGTCTTTACCAACCGGTAACAAACATCGCGCAAGCGATGATAAAAAGACCGTGAAGCGTGGTGCTTCATGGTCTTTTTGTATGAGAGGGCAACCCGTTTTGCGTAGCGAGGAAAAGGAATCCTACTTTTCGGTAAGGCCGATTGAACAGGCTTTTCGGTGGGAATCAGCCGCTAGCTGCGCGTCAGGCATCAACCTGGCTGAGAAAGCAGCGCGCCATCAAAGATCAAATCCCTTTCCCTTCATCCTTAACCTGTGTTATACTTTTCTCATCATATTGTGAGGAGGAACATCATGAAAACAACATACAGCAGAACCGAATCCGTATGGCAGCGCATGAATAACAGCGAGAAAAAAGCCGTAATGGCCTATGGCGAGAAATATAAAGCTTTTCTTGACAAAGCCCGCACGGAACGGCAGTCCGTCAATTTCATCATAGAAGCGGCCGAAAAAAAGGGATTCAAGCCCCTCTACGACCTGAAGGCCCTTCATGAGGGAGATAAGGTCTATTGGAACCAAAAAGGCAAATCAGTCATCCTTGCCGTGATCGGCAAAGAACCCGTCAAGGAAGGGCTGAAGATTGTGGGCTCCCATATTGACGCACCGCGCCTTGACCTTAAAGGTAACCCCGTCCATGAGCAGGATGGCCTTGTCTACTTCCGTACCCATTACTACGGCGGCATCAAGAAGTATCAGTGGCCCTGCATTCCCCTGGCCCTGTGCGGCGTCATCTATACGCAAAAAGGCAAGAAGCTCGAGGTCAATATCGGCATGGACGAAAATGATCCCGTCTTTTACATTACGGACCTGTTGATCCACATGGCCCAGGACCAGATGAAAAAGACCATGGCCGAAGGCGTGACTGGGGAACAGCTTCAGGCCATCATCGGCTCCCATGCTGGAAAAGAGGAGAAAGTCAAGGACGCCATCTTGAATCTCCTCAAAAAGACCTATGGCATAACGGAAGAAGATTTCACGACGGCTGAACTCGAATTGGTACCGGCCATGAAAAGCCGTGATGTCGGCTTTGATCGTTCCCTCATAGCGGCCTATGGCCAGGACGACCGTGTCTGCTCCTACGCCAACCTGGAAGCCCTGCTTGCCGCCAAACCGGGGACCAAGACCCAAGTGGCCCTCTTTACGGATAAAGAAGAGATTGGGTCCTACGGGAACACAGGTATGATGAGCTCCTATTTTGTGAAGTTTGTCATGAAGATGCTGGCCCTCCAGGGCAGCGGGGCCCTGCTGGACTTTTACGAAACCATGGAAAAGAGCGAAATGCTCTCTGGCGACGTCAATAGCTGCCTTGATCCCATGTTCCCTGAAGTAACGGAGAAAGATAATTCTTCTCTCTGCGGCTATGGCCTTGCCTTGACCAAATACACGGGGGCTCGCGGTAAAGCCGGCAGCAATGACGCCAACAGCGAATTCATCCAAAAAGTCCGTCAAATCTTTAATGATGGCGGTGTAGCGTGGCAGATTGGCGAACTGGGCAAGGTGGACCAGGGCGGCGGCGGAACCATTGCCTTCATGATGGCTGATTGGGGCTGCGAAGTCGTTGACTGCGGAACCGCCATGCTGAGCATGCATTCTCCCTACGATCTCCTGTCAAAAGCTGATGCGTACGAAACCTACCTGGGCTACAAAGTCTTTTTTGAAAGCAAGTAACTGAACATGACTGAACGAACACTGCTTCTTCGGAGGCAGTGTTTTTTTGATAAGGGAAGGAACTGGGGAAACATAGATAATAATGATTCTTAAAATTATAAAAGCATTAAAAAACAAAATGTTGGGTTTTCTGTGAAAAATGAACTGTAACTCAAAAAGGTATAGTATAATATGTTCATCCATCCACACAAGTTAAACGGTGGATGGATAACCTAACAAATCCAATGATCAAAAGTAGTTTTTATGATAGTGATGCAAACTTGAAAGGAGCATGAACGATGCAAAAAGTCGATCTTTTAAAAGAATATGGTCTGTACATCAACGGTGAATTTGTACCCGCCTCAGACGGAACTACGTTTGCCGCCCATAATCCAGCCAATGGGGAAGCCTTGGCTCTGTGCGCCGAAGCCACCAAACAAGACGTGGACCGCGCCGTCAAGGCGGCCCGTGAGGCACTCCCCAGCTGGTCCAAAACCTCTCCCATTGAGCGTCAGAACCTGCTCCTTAAGATTGCGGACATCATCGATGAGAATAAGGAACGGCTGGCCCTTGTGGAGACCCTCGACAACGGCAAACCCATCCGTGAGACCATGGCCGCTGATATTCCTTTAGGCTCGGATCACTTCCGTTATTTTGCCGGCTGCCTGCGCGCATGGGAAGGCTCTGCCACCATGCTTGACGACAACACCATGTCCCTTGTTCTCCATGAACCTGTAGGTGTCGTCGGTCAGGTCATCCCTTGGAACTTCCCCTTTACCATGGCCTGCTGGAAGCTTGCACCGGCTCTTGCTGCAGGCAATACGGTTGTCATTAAGCCGTCTTCCCATACCTCTTTGTCCCTGCTGGAACTGCTCCGCCTCATTGACGGCGTCCTGCCCAAAGGGGTCGTGAACCTCATTACCGGCAAAGGTTCCCGCAGCGGTCAGTGGCTTCTGGATCATCCGGACCTTGATAAACTGGCCTTTACCGGTTCCACAGAAGTTGGTCACGGCGTCTATCAGGCCGCTTGTGACAAACTGATTCCTGTGACTTTGGAACTTGGCGGTAAATCGGCGAATATCGTTTTTGATGACGCTGACCTTAAGCAAGCCATTGACGGTGCCTGCAAGGGCATCCTCTTCAATCAGGGCCAGGTCTGCTGTGCCGGTTCCCGTCTCTTTGTCCAGGAAGGCATCTTTGATGAATTTGTCAGCCACCTGAAAGACACCTTTGAACATGTCCGGATTGGGGATCCGACAGACCCGAATACCCAGCTGGGCGCCCAGATTTATCGTTCCCAGCAGGAAAAAGTCCTGAACTATGTCAAAATCGGCGTGGAAGAAGGGGCAGAACTTGTGACAGGCGGCGAACGCTACACCGAAAATGGCTGTGATAAAGGCTTTTTCATGAAACCAACCATCCTCATCAGCCATACCAATGACTGCCGCGTCTGCCAGGAAGAAATCTTTGGACCCGTTGTGGTCATCCAGAAATTCAAGACCCTTGACGAAGTGATTGACCTTGCAAACGCCAGTGAGTACGGTCTAGGCGGTGCCGTCTTCACAAAGAACATCGATACGGCCCTCAAAGTGGCCCGTTCCGTCCGCACGGGACGGATGTGGGTCAACACCTATAACGACCTGCCCGCCGGCGCACCCTTTGGCGGCTACAAAAAATCCGGGATTGGCCGGGAAACCCACAAAGTCCTCTTGGAACATTACAGTCAGTTGAAGAACATTCTCATCAACCTGCGTGAAGGGGTGAGTGGGATGTATGACATTAAATAAACTTATGAAAAATATCCATAGTTTATGCGGACTTTGCTGAAAAATCTATTGAAAAGTGAACAAAAAGTGCACAAAAAATCCCCGTGAGTGAATCACGGGGTATTTTTTGTTTGAAGGACCTTATTCAGGAGTGCGTCAAAACGGACTGCCGTTTCCGTTGCAATAGCCTTTGTCACGTGGATATAAATCAATTTCGAGGAGTGCAACCTATTTTGAGTAAATCAGCTATTGCACAAAAAAATTTCATTCTCCATACTTAAGGGAATATAGAAAGATTGGGCATCCTACTGGCGCAGTTACCGCTGAATGCGATGCATACAAGATGACCCAAGACTATGGCTGCTAATTCTTTATCGATATTAACGATGAGGACGAATCTGGGTTCATTGCACAGAGGACAATCGGGGCCCAGATTGCGTCGATTTTCTGCACGAGGGGCCTCCACTGGCTGTTCGACAGAAAAATCTATGGAAACAATGGGGCATGACCTATCGTAACCGTATGAAGGATTGTTCCACGATTTACGATAGGTAACGCATGGGTGCTTTCTTGCCGTCTTTTTTATCCGGAGCCAATAGGGGATGACGCCCGGACCCAAACCGCCCCCTGCGGGGGAACGGGTCCGAACTTAATTCGCCCTCAAACATGTTCTTCGGCTTTCCGCTGCGCTCCAAAGCAGCCTCAGAACTCCGGGCGAATCTGCCTCGCTAACCGCTCGCAAGGAAACGTCACTGGCCTTCCTCATCCACCACCGAAAGGGCATGCTTGCCTCATTAAAATGAGGCAACATGCGGCTTTCGGTCCCCCGCCTTGGCAAGGCGGATCGATGCGGCGCATCGAGTCCTAAGGCAAATGGCTGTACACAGGATGTTCCAGCTGCTATCATGATTTCTATATTTCAAAAGCCCCGTCTTACAATAGCTATAAAAAGCTAAGAGCCCAAAACCGAACCTACGACTGCGTTCGGGTTAGGACTTATCTTGCCGTTTTTTCTTACGGTCTTTTGCCTCCGTGTTTTCGCCATGGAGACGGCGAAAGCCAATCCGCCTTACCAAGGCGGATTGATGCTGCGCATCGAGTCCTAAGGCAAAA
>NZ_AWUR01000019.1:0-66913 GCF_000468835.1 Acidaminococcus sp. BV3L6
CCGATTTTTCTATCCCTCCCCTCTCCTATTTTACTTTTATCCACAATCTATGAATCAATTGCCGCTGCACGATTATTTATCCATGATTTTTCTTGCTGCTTCCATAATGGCAATGTGACCGTGTTCAAAAGTCAGGCCCCCTTGAAGGTATACCGTAAAGGGTTCGCGCACAGGGGCATCAGCACTCAGTTCTATGGAAGCCCCTTGGACGAAGGTGCCGGCAGCCATGATGACTTCATCCTGATAGCCCGGCAAATGGCTGGGTACAGGTGTTACATGGGCATCAACGGGAGAACTTGCCTGAATGGCCTCACAAAAGCGGCAGAGATTTTCCTTGGTTTTTAGGGTAATCGTTTGGATGATATCGCTGCGGCGTTCTTCTGGTAGCGGAGACACTTCGAATCCGAGATTCTGGAATACGGAAGCCGCAAAAATCGAAGTCTTGATGGCCTGAAGGACTACATGAGGCGCAAAAAACAGGCCTTCATAAAATTCACGGGCCGTATCCCCAAGCGTTGCTCCCATTTCTCCGCCTAATCCTGGCGCCGTGAGACGATAGGAAGCAAGTTCGACAAGATCCTTGCGTCCCACGATATAACCGCCGGTCGGAGCAATACCGCCGCCTAGGTTCTTGATGAGGGAACCGGCCATGAGGTCAGCACCGACTTGGGTTGGTTCTTTATCTTCGATAAATTCACCATAGCAGTTATCGACAAAGCAGATGATATCAGGCTTAACCCGTTTGACTGCACTGAAGATTTCTCCGATTTCATCGACAGTCAGTGTTTTGCGGACGCTGCTGTAGCCGCAGGAACGCTGTACGTGGACCATCCGGGTCTTGTCGGTAATTGCGGCCACAATGGCGTCGATGTTGGGATGATTGGCAATCATGGGGATTTCGTGATAGCTAATACCCTGATTGACTAGGGAGCCCGGGGTCTTGATGGGGGAACCAATGATGGTCTGCATCGTGTCATAGGGCTCTCCCGTGGCTCCAATCAGCTCATCTCCCGGCTTTAAAACACCTAATAAAGCAACGGCAAGAGCATGGGTACCAGAAACGAATTGACTTCTTACAAGGGCTGCTTCCGTGCCGAAGAGTTCCGCATAGATTCCATCCAGTTCATCCCTTCCCGTATCAGAATAGGCGTAGCCCGTGCTTGGTTTCAGGTAATAATCGGCTACTTGATGATTACGGAATGCTTTAAGGACCTTACGAGTGTTGAGAAGGGCAGCCTTTTCATGGATAAAGCTCGTCTTTTGCACCTCAAGCAAGGCTTTCTCTTCGATTTCATCCCAATTGATCATGTTTTATGTTTCCTCCTTTAGATAAGGGGCATAGTGCTTTACATCATGTTTATCCAAACGGACTTTCATAAGGGCTCCCTTTTCCCCGTAACTTTCGGATAGGACCGTTGCTTTTTCGTGAAGCTGAGCCGAGAGCTTTGTTTCTGTATAAGGAATCAGCAGGGTCACTTCCGTCTTTCCTTCATTGAGAAAGCTTGCAATCTTTTCAATAAGGGCGGGGATTCCTTCTCCAGAGCGGGCAGAAATGGCGAGGGATTCCTCTCGATCAAGCCGCTTTTTTAGCCCCTCATGATCCGGCAGCTTATCGATCTTATTGTAGACGGTCAGGATTGGTGTATCTGTTACACCAAGTTCCTTTAAGACGCTTAGCACCGCTTCCTCCTGTTTCTCGTGAAGTTCATGGCTCACATCGATCACATGGAGCAGGAGATCTGCCCCTTTTACGACTTCGAGCGTCGAACGAAAAGCGGCCACTAATTGATGCGGCAGGCGTTGAATGAAGCCGACCGTATCTGTCAAGGTACAAACTTCCTTATTGGGCAGGCTGAGTTGCCGCGTTGTTGGATCAAGCGTTGCAAAAAGTTGATCTTCTGCATAGATTTCTGAATGGGTAAGGGCATTCAGAAGGGAAGATTTACCTGCGTTCGTATAGCCCACAAGGCAGACTTGTTTGATCCTGCTTTTTTCCCGGGCTTTCTGCTGCGTCCGGCGTGCCCCCTTCATCTTTTCAATCTGGGCTTCTAAAAATCCGATACGGTCACGGATCCGCCGGCGGTCCACTTCAAGTTTAGTTTCGCCAGGGCCCCTTGTTCCGATGCCGCCGCCCAAGCGAGACAAACTGGCGCCCTGCCCCATGATGCGGGGCAGAAGATACTGCAGTTGAGCCAGTTCCACTTGAAGCTTACCTTCACTGGTTCTGGCCCGTTTGGCAAAGATGTCAAGGATAAGGCCTGTTCGATCAATGATCCGGACACCTAACGCTTGTTCCAGGTTGCGTTGCTGGGCCGGAGAGAGGTCATCGTCAACAAGGCATAAATCAATATCTTCCTGTTGAGCAAAAAGGGCCATTTCCTCAACTTTCCCCTTTCCAATAAAAAATACTGGATCTGGTTTGGGACGGGACTGGATAAATTTAGCTGCGACAATGGCCCCTGCCGTTTCTGCTAGCTGTGCCAATTCTTCAACGGAATCTTCAACACAATAGCGAGAACGATCCTCTCCCCAATGAAGGGAAACCAGCATGGCTCGTTCTACTTCTTTTCCCGTTTTTTCGCTGCGTGTCTTTTTTCCTAAAATTCGTTCAATCGTCTGCAAGAGCGTTCCATAAGGAATACAGGCAGCTTCTTTGGCAGAATAAGGTCCAAATTCCTCGGCAACTGGCACTCCATCATCAGTAAGGTCTGTAATCAGGCCTAAAGAAAGAAGGGGCATCGCTTCCGCATCTTTCCAAGCAAGAGCCGCCATGCCGTCAAGACGCAAATTTTTAAGTGTGGAAATATCTACCCCACTTAAGCGCGATGTGCCGGACGGATGAGTATGGATTGCAGTGATTCCTGACAAACGCCACAGAGAACGCCGGCTTCCCGTATCCTGAAGGGAAACTGCATGATCACTGCCAACTGAAACACTGGAAATTATTCCTTTGCGGTCCACATAGACAGAGACTTCGCGTCCAATGGATTCCGAAATATCACGCAGAAGGAGGGCCAGTTCCTCCGAAATGAGCTGGCCCTGATCAAGATGCAGGTTGTAGAGCGATTGAAGCTGCTCCAAGACCCGTTTTTTAATTCCCTCCGTCTTCCCGTAGACGATGTTATCCATGGTGCTTATCTCCGTGCTTTAGCGGGCTCCATGTTGACGCGGAATCCGCGAATGGTATTTTTATGCATCACGGCCATGACTTTTTCTGCTGAGTCGGCAGGAACTTCAACAAAACTGAATTTGTCATAGATGCTGATGCGGCCAATCGATTTTGCTGGAATCTCGGCTTCGATGGCAATGCTTTGGATGATATCCCGTACCGTGACTTTGGCACTGCGGCCGATGTTGATAAATAGTCTAACCATGCCGGGGCGAGCCCCCGTGTTGGCAAGAGCTTCAGGCAGCGCATCCGCAGTCTGGGGCTCTTCCAAAGCTTTATTTCCTTCCTGCATGAATTTGATAGCGGCCGCCGCAATATCATGAATGTCATAATCATTTTCCAGGGCTTCTGCAATAGGCAGATAATCATGATATTGATTTTGTTCAAGAATGCTCTGCATTTTGGAAATGATTTGTTCCCGCTGTTTTTCAAGGACATTGGCATCGGTCGGAAGCTGGCCGCGGATAATTTTCGTCTTTACGCTTCGTTCAATGAGCTTTAACTGACGGAATTCACGAGGAGTGATAAAGGTCAAGGCGACGCCGGTATTGCCGGCGCGACCAGTACGGCCAATGCGGTGGACGTAGCTTTCCGGATCCTGGGGAACATCGAAATTCACCACGTGGGTGATATTGTCAATATCAATACCGCGGGCCGCTACATCTGTTGCAACAAGGATATCAACCTGATCTTGACGGAATTTCTTCATTACCCGATCACGCTGCGTCTGGCTCAGGTCTCCATGGAGGCCTTCCGCCTCATAGCCACGGGTGGCAAGGGCAATGACCAGTTCATCCACGCCTTTCTTGGTGCGGCAGAAAATGATCATCTTGCAGTCATCTGTCGTATCAAGGATTCGGCACAGACCATCCACTTTATCGCGCGTTTCATAATAATATTGATCAATGGTCGGAGCCGTCACAATTTCCTTGTGGATGGCTACCACCTTTGGTGTCCGCATGTACTTTTTACTGATGCTCAAGATTGGACGGGGCATCGTCGCTGAAAAAAGCATGGTCTGCCGTTCTGGCGGAACTTCCTTGATGATGGTCTCAATATCTTCAATGAACCCCATATCAAGCATTTCATCCGCTTCATCAAGGACGAGGAAGTGGATATGGTCCAAACTGATGGTGCCGCGGCGCAAATGATCCAAAAGGCGGCCCGGGGTCCCAATAACGACCTGGACGCCATGTTTCAGGCTCCGAATCTGGCGTTCAATCGGCTGTCCGCCATATACAGGCAGGACATGGACACGCTTCAGCCGGCCAATGTTGCTGATTTCTTCTGCCACCTGGATGCATAGTTCCCGTGTTGGGGACATGACCAAGGCCTGGACATGGCGATTCTTTTCATCAATGGATTGGATGATGGGAATGCCGAAAGCCGCTGTCTTGCCCGTACCGGTTTGAGCCTGTCCGATGATATCATCCCCTTCAAGTGCAAGGGGAATGGCCCCTTTCTGGATGGGTGACGGTTCCTCAAAGCCCATGTCTTTCAGGGCAGAGAGAATCTTTTTGTCAAGGTTCAGGTCTTCAAAGGTCGTAATTGTTGGTTCTGTCATAGGTTCTCCTAACATACTTGTTTGGCACGATTCATTTCTTAGCTTCATCCATGGCAAGGGCCATGGCGTTCATTGCTGCACGGAGTTTGACGGTCGTGCGCGAAGCCCGATAGCGAAGTTCCTGTACAACCGTGCCATGCTTTGTTGCACAGGCTTCATAAACCAGTCCTACCGGTTTGTCCGGTGAACCGCCTGTAGGACCTGCAATCCCTGTAATACTGACACCAATATCGCTGCGCATTAAACGGCGCACCCCTTCAGCCATAGCAATCGCCGTTTCCTTGGATACCGCCGTATACGTATCGAGCGTTTCCTGGGGAACGCCCAGGATCTCATGTTTGACCTGATTGGTATAGGAAACAACGGAACCAATGAGGTATTCCGAACTTCCCGGTACATCGGTCACCAGACTTGAGGCAAGCCCTCCCGTGCAGGATTCTGCAAAAGCGATGGTCATGCCCTTAGCACGCAGCAACTTTCCCAGTGCTTCCCCCAAAGTCTCATAGTCAGTTCCGTAAATATATTCTCCAACTTTGGCACGGATCTTGGTCTCCTCGTTGTGAATGAGTGCCATACAATCTTCCAGACTTGCAGCTTTTGCTGTGATCCGTACAAGGATTTCACCGCGGCGCGCGTATAGTGCCACTGTCGGATTGGTCTGTGCCATGATAATGTCATCAAGTTTTTCGGCTGTCATGGATTCGGTCAACCCTTTTAGATGAAGAATGCGGGAATGGATGATCCCTTGACTTTGGAATTTCTGGCGAAGGTAAGGCATCATCTCGTTTTCAAGGACGAACTTAGTTTCTTCAGGCGGTCCTGGCAGCAGGATTAAAACCTTGCCGCCATTTGTTTCAATCGCCATACCCGGTGCGGTTCCCACATCATTATTGAAAATGACCGCCCCTTCCGGTACATAGGCCTGTTTCCGGTTATTGGGGCTCATGACAAGTCCGCGAGAGGCAAAATAAGCCTCCATCTTTTTCAGCCATTCCTCACTCAGCACAAGGGGACGGCCAAGAAAATCGGCAACGGTCTGAGCTGTAATATCGCCTCTTGTGGGGCCTAAGCCGCCCGTAAGGATGATGATCTGGGCACGCGTTTGCGCAATGGAAAGGGCAGCTAAAAGGCGCTTTTGATTATCTCCCACCGTTGATTGATAAAGGACACTGAAACCGGCGTCATTCAGGGTTCTTGACAGGAGCTGGAAACTCGTATTAAGGATATCCCCCAATAAAAGTTCCGTTCCCGTACTGATGATTTCTACATCCACAGAACATTCACTCCTTTACGAGGTGAGAAACAGCCTCATACGTAAAGCCTTGATCGATCTGGACGTTGACAAAGTCCCCTACCCGAAGTCCCTTGGCACCTTCAATAAAGATCTTACCGTCAATATCAGGAGCTTCCGCATAGGACCGCGCCACAGCAAGGTCCGGATTTTTTTCATCATGTCCCTCCACAAGAACTGTCAGGACCTTTCCTTCCCGTTCCTGTTGGATTTCCTCAGAAATCTTGGCTTGCAGTGCCATCAAGCGATGATAGCGTTCCTGTTTGGTTGCTTCATCGATCTGGTTTTTCATGGCACCTGCCTCGGTTTCCTCTTCCTGTGAATAGGTAAAGACACCTGCGCATTGGAAGTGTTCTTTTTGAGCAAAGTCAAGGAGTTCCTCGAATTGCGCTTCAGTTTCTCCTGGAAAGCCGACAATAAAAGTCGTCCGCAGGCAGATGTCAGGCATCCTGTTGCGAAGTTTAGCAAGGAGCATTTCAACCTGTTCCCGCGTATCCCTACGGCGCATGGTCTTTAAAAGAGAATTGCTAGCGTGCTGCAGCGGAAGGTCAACATAGTGGCAAACCTTCTTGCATTGGGCCATGGTCTCTATGAGTTCATCAGAAAAGGATTCGGGATAACAGTATAGGATGCGGATCCATGTTAAGGCAGGGATCTCATTCAGGTCACGCAAAAGTTCGGAAAGACGCAGTTTGTGGTATAAATCAATCCCGTACTGCGTCGTATCTTGCGCAACAAGGATAACTTCCCGCGTACCCTGCTGAACCAAGGATTTTACTTCTTCTACAATTTCCTCATAGGGTCGACTGCGATATGGTCCCCGTATTTTTGGAATAGCACAATAGGAGCAGCGATTGCTGCAGCCTTCGGCAATCTTCACATAAGCTGTATATTGCGGAGTGGAAAGGACGCGGCTCTTAGGCTGGGAGTATTGCTTAGGCGCTTCAAGCAGCACAAAACGCTCTCCCTTTTCCACGCGATCAATGACCGACCCAATGGCATCATAACATTCTGTTCCGATAATTGCATCCACTTCGGGCATCTGTTCAAAAAGTTCGTGGGCATAACGCTGACCCAAGCAGCCCGTCATAATGAGTTTACGATGGGAATCTATTTTCTTATATTCTGCCATCTGCAGGATGGTATTGATGGATTCGGTTTTGGCACTTTCGATGAAACCGCAGGTATTGACGATAATGATGTCGGCATGGGATGGATCATTAGTCAGTTCCCATTTACGGTCACGGATAAGTCCCATCATGACCTCAGAATCAACGAGGTTCTTAGGGCATCCTAGGCTTACAACTCCTATTTTCAACTTGGACTCCTCTCTTTATTTACTGGGCACGGAAAGTCTTGCTCATGGTCCCCCACTCTGTATCCTTCAATTTATAGTCTTTTCCGTTGACCTTGATGGATACGTCTCGAATACTGCCGAAACTCAGTTTAACAGTGGATTTTCCATTGTACGTTCTTGTCGACCCAGCACTGACCGTAGCCGTTTCCACACGTTTACCGTCAATATCGGCTTCCGTCCAGACGGGTTTATTATACGTAACTGTTACCGTGACCCCATTTTTCTGTTCTTTTCCAAAGGCTTTGGTGTCCCCCTTTTTTTCTTCCTTTGTCTCCGGCTGTTTCTCTTCTTTTTTTGCTTCTTCCGCCTTCCTGGTTGAAGAATTTTCACTCTTTACACTGTCAGATAGACTCGTCGTAGCAGGGATTTCCGGCATGGTCTTGCCGCCAAACAGGAAATAAGCCATGACTACACAGAAGATCCCAAAGAAAATGGCAAATACAATGCCGAAGATCCGAATATTTAGATAGGCACTGACACCCTTCCGATTGTCTTGACGTTCCTTTTTTTGATAGGCATAAAGCGGGCTTTCCTGTCTATCCTCGCCGTTTTCTAACGCCTCATCGTCAGCGTCGTCATCTTCGTCATCATCCTCGTCGACTTCTTCATACAGGATGCTTTCAATGAAATGGCGCAGTTTCTTAACGATACCAGATTCCTCTTTTTGATTTTCATCGGGTTCCGGTTCATCATCGATTTCCTTGATGACGGCCTGCACTTTCGGGGTAGTCTTTTCTTGTTCTTCTTCGAATGCTTCCTCTTCTTCCCACGAGCGTCTCGCCTCTTCCATCATGGAAGGGGTCACAACCATGGTGCGCTCTTCGTCGTTTTCGGGCGTGGCATCTGCTGTGGAAGCAGGGGAAGAAGCGGGCTCCTGCAGGACTTCGGGCTGTTCTTTTACATCCGAAGGAGCTGCCTTCAAGGGTTCATGCAGGGCTTCTGGTGTGGCAAGGCCCTTTGTGTAAGCTTCGACAAGATCATTGCCATTTTCTTCAAGGAAGTTGCCGTAATTCCGGATAAACCCTTTGATAAACACATCTCCAGGAATCTTCTCAAAATCACCGGATTCGAGAGCGGTAAGATATTGCTCCCGGATGCCAGTCTGGGATGCCACTTCCTCCAGAGTTATATTTTTTTCGCATCTCCGCTGCTTTAGGTATTCTCCAATATGCTTCATGAAAAGTCAGCCTCTTTCTTTGGGTTCTTGGTAAAGAAACGTTCCGCAATGGCAGTCTCACTCATTATGAGACTGCGGGGCTTGCTCCCTTCACTGGGACCTACAATTCCCTTTTCTTCCATCATATCTACAAGCCGGGCGGCACGGGTATAGCCGATACGGAACTTTCGCTGGAGCATGGAACTGGATGCCTGGTGGGTAGAAACAACAAGACGCAAGGCATCTTCAAATAAGTCGTCCTCAGCCTCGTCCTCCCCTTCCCCAGCAGCATGCTTTTTCTTATCTTCTGATAGGGCTTGGGTCGTTACTTCTTCCTCATACGCGGTCGGAATGGATTCAGATTTGATGAAGTCAACAATCCGTCCCAATTCCTCGTCGGTGATGAAGGCGCCTTGGACACGGGTTGGCTTATTGGCACCTGTCGGGAAATAAAGCATATCCCCACGGCCCAAAAGGTTTTCAGCCCCGCTCATATCAAGGATGGTCCGGCTATCCGTATTGGAGGATACAGCAAAGGCAATCCGCGAAGGGATATTGGCCTTGATGGTCCCCGTAAGGACGTCGACACTCGGACGCTGTGTCGCAAGGATTAAATGGATTCCAGCAGCACGGGCCTTTTGGGCAAGACGCAGGATTGCGTCTTCTACATCGACGGCGGCAACCATCATGAGGTCACTTAATTCGTCGATGATGACAACAATAAAGGGCAGGGCTTCATCAGCAGGAACAACGGCGTTATAGTCGTCAATCTTTCTCACTTGCGTTTTTGCAAAAAGGCTGTAGCGCCGTTCCATCTCAACAACAGCCCAATGAAGGGCCGAGGCGGCCTGTTTAGGCCCTGTAACAACGGGGGTCAAAAGATGGGGAATGCCATTGTAATTTGTCAGTTCTACGACCTTTGGGTCAACAAGGATAAGTTTGACCTCGTTCGGTTTGGCCCGATAAAGAAGACTGGCAATGATGGTATTGATGCAAACGGATTTACCAGACCCGGTAGAACCGGCAATCAGCAAATGAGGCATCTTGCTGAGATCGGCCACAATAACACGGCCGGAGATATCCTTGCCGAGACCGACGCAAAGTTTTCCTTTGGCGTTACGGATTTCATCACAGTCCACGATGGAACGGAATGTCACAGCCTCACTGTAGCGGCTCGGTACCTCAATCCCAATGGCTGCCTTGCCTGGGATTGGCTCAATACGGACGCTCGTCACGGCAAGCTTCAAGGCAATATCTTCAGCTAGATTCTGGATCTTGTTCACCTTGACACCGGGAGCCGGTTCCAGTTCATACCGCGTAACAGAAGGCCCTTTGGTGACATTGACAAGGGCCGCCTTAACACCAAAATCGGTCAGCGTCTTTTCAATGATGTGCCCCTGGGTTTCCATTTCCTGGCGAGAATGGTTTCGATTGACAGGTCGCGGTGGGTTAAGAAGCGTCAAGGGAGGAAATTCATAGCTGGACGCATCGGCTTGTTCAACTGTGCTAAGGGCAGTACCCTCTGCCTGAGCTTTGGATACGGCTGTCTGTGTTTTTTCTTTCTCCGTTCCTGCCGGCTCATCGGGAATATTCGGTGGGATGACAGGTTCATAGGGCACATATTCTGGTTCCTTTTCCACAGCCGGTGACTGGGCTGCCAAAGTGCCCTCAATTTCATCCTTATCAAATTTAACAAGTGGTTTTGTACTCGATAGGGCTCCCTTGATGATCTCACTGATGCTCTGATGCTTAGGGTCCTCGGTTTGGGCCTCTTGATCTATTTGTGCTTCTTCCTGCCGCTCCTGATCATAAATTTCCCGTTTCCGCTTTCTGCGAGCATCTTGGTAATCATTCCATTTCTGAGCGGCTGTCATGGCTCCGTTCTTCATCTCTTCCCCAGCTGCCTTCAAGGGTTTGCTGAGGGAGAAGCGATTTGTCAGGACCAAGGAAATCAAGGTCAGGGCAATGAGCAGAATAAAGGTCCCAATACGGCCTGCAATCTTTGTGAAAACAAACACGATGGCGCCTCCAAGGAGGCCGCCACCGATAGGTAATGATTCTGGCAGGATTTCAGCCCCTTCCGGGATCACACTGGCATGCCAGAGGGAAAGAAGGGACACCAAAAAAAGCAGGATGGAAAAGAATCTTTTGGAGAACTGGAGACGCTTATGATTCACAACATAGCCTAACCCCAAAATCACCAAATAGATAGGAAGAAGCAAAGCGCCCCTTCCCAGACCCATGGTCAGGAAATAATGGGCAGAATCTCCCAAAAAACCGACTTCGGGATACCAAAGGCTTACAGCCATGAAGAGGCCAAGAGCAGCATATACGATCCCAAGGGCCTCAAGCTTGTAGGAAAAACCATTTTCCCCGGCCTTTGTCCTCTTCTTTGTATTCTTTGGCTGCGTTTTTTTCTTCACGGCAATCCTTCCTTATTTTATCAGACAGTTAAACTTCCATGATCAACGGTAAAATCATGGGACGGCGTCTCGTTTTTTCAAAGAGATAACGCCCCAAGGAATCCCGTACGGCGGACTTCAAGCTGGACCATTCCGTCACATGGCTTTCCCGGCATTTATCAAGAGTGGAGAGAACCCGGTCACGTGCGCCTTCCATGAGTTCTTCCGATTCACGGACATAGACAAATCCGCGGGAGACAATATCAGGACCAGCAGCAATGGAATAATTACTGTGATCAATAGTTACCACAACGATGAGAATCCCATCTTGTGAGAGCTGGCGGCGGTCGCGAAGAACGACATTGCCGACATCGCCTACGCCAAGTCCGTCGATGAGGGTCTTGCCGGCTGTTACGTGGCCGCTGATTCCAATGGAGTTCGGAGTTACATCCACAACAGATCCATTTTCAGCAATGACGACATTATCCTTATTCATGCCAAGCTGCATAGCGAGCTTCTTATGAAGCACGAGGTGACGGTATTCACCGTGGACCGGCATAAAAAATTTTGGACGGATCAGTCGATGCATCATCTTGATTTCTTCCTGACTGGCGTGACCGGAAACGTGAATGCCCCGCTCCCGTCCATAGACGACCTCCGCTCCGAGCTTATAGAGGTTGTCTATGGTGTGCCCCACGCCGCGCTCATTTCCTGGAATCGGAGTAGCGGAAATGATGACCGTATCGCCGGGCATGATGGACACTTTTTTATGCTCACTATTGCTCATACGGGTAAGGGCGCTCATGGGTTCCCCCTGACTGCCCGTCGTAATGATGGCAATTTGACGCGGTGAATAGTTGCGTGTTTCATCAATATCAATGAGTACACCTTTAGGAATCTTGAGATATCCCATCTCGCTGGCAATATTGACGACATTGACCATGCTGCGTCCAATGACGGCAACCTTGCGGCGCGTCATGACAGCTGCGTCAATGACCTGCTGCAGGCGATGGACGTTGGAGGAAAAGGTGGCCACGATGATCCGGTTCTTGGCAGCCCTGAACTGTTCATCGAGCGTTTTTCCTACATTCTTTTCACTGGGCGTAAATCCAGGCCGTTCAATATTTGTTGAATCAGCCAGCAGAAGCAGGACGCCTTTATCTCCAATTTCGGCAAGCCGTGCAAAGTCCGTAGGCTGGCCGTCAACAGGGGTCTGATCGAATTTATAGTCACCCGTATGGACAATTGTACCCACAGGCGTATGGATTGCAAGAGATACCGCATCGGGGATGCTATGGTTCACATGGATGAATTCGACCCGAAAAGATCCAGCACGAACAGTGGCCCCAGCCTTGACCGCTTTGCACTTTTGATCTGAAACGCCATTTTCACGAAGACGGCCCGACAGGATTCCTAGCGTCAGTGGGCAGCCATAAACGGGGCAGTTCAGTTCCTTCATCACATAGGGCATGGCACCGATATGATCTTCATGACCGTGGGTCAGGAAGATTGCCTTGACCTTATCCTTGTTTTCAACAAGGTAGGAAAAATTTGGAATGACAAGATCGATCCCGAGCATTTCATCATCCGGGAAAGCAAGACCGGCATCAACCAGGATGATTTCCTCTCCGTAACGGAATGCGGTCATATTTTTACCAATTTCACCAAGACCACCCAAAGGGATGATGCTTATTTTTTTCTGTTGTCCTTTTGCCAAAAGGGACACCTCCTCAATTTTTTAGCGAAAGCTCGCAGCTCACCTTTAACACAAAAAAGAGACTGAAAGGCTTCCAAAAGTACGATAATCTATGAATTATGGGGTTTTAGATCCTAAAACCCATCAACCACGGGACGATGACAGTCCGTGGAAAATTCCTGTTTTACTCTGCTAACACAGAATCACGTTAAGAATAAGGGAAGGATATGGACCATCCTTCCCCTAATCCCTAGTATTTCATTATAACTTGTAGCGTCTAGATTTGCAACGGATTGGCGCAGAAAATCAGCCATTCTCCTCTTTATTGAGAAGATTCGCCCGGATTCTTCTTCTCCGAGCTCTCCCAACTTTCAGGAAACGGAATTCCTGAGGGCGTAAAAAGTGTCTGATTTGGAAAAGAAAGGAGGGAAACATCGCTTTTTTTGATCTCCCCCACCCCATTTTGGAGTAAGCTTCGCAGCGCCAGGGTCCTCTCCTTCGGGAGCGAGCTTGTTCCTACAAGTAGGACTGGAACAGAAAGGGTGGAAACAGGGCCCTCCATATAAGGATATGTCCCTAATTTGATTGTTGTTGGCAAATACAGTCCCGTCCGTTCAGCTAGCTCCTCAAAAGCGGCTCCCTCAAGAGGAATCAAGCGAAGGGCTCCGCCCGCGAGAGCTTCATTGATTTCCTTATCCGGTAAGCCCCCCATGACCAAAGCTGCGTCGACTCGACCGGAAGCTACAGCAGATAAAGCTTCTTGATCGGAAAGATACTGAAAGACCATATCCTGACGTTTCATATGGGCAGCACGCAACAAGGCACGAACTGTAACTTCCATGCCCGATCCAGGAGCGCCCACTGCGACTTTACAATCCTTGAGCTCCCTTATATCAGAGAGGGTGGAAAGTCGAGGCACCAGAAAATACAGTGTGCGGGACCCCAGATAACACAGTTCACGAAAATCCTGGTAAGGTTTTCCTTCGTAGAGTGCCTTTCCTGAAAAAACTGCTTCGGCAACGTCCTGCTGAACAATGGCCAAATCAGCTTTTCCTTGCTTCATAAGATCCAAAGAAGCCAGCGAGCCCGCCGTAGAAAGGGTACTTGTATCAAGGCCATCAAAATGAAGACTCAACAAGCGGCTGATGGCAACCGCTGCACGGGCATTGGTATTTGGTCCTTCATCAGCTGCCAGGCGCAGCTGAGGCATCGGTGCTGCAGCCGGTTGAGGCGCCGTCTCTTTTTTATAACAGGCGCTGACCAAAAAGAGACTGACCGCCAATAGGACCATGATAATCTTTTTCAAGAAAATCCCTCCTTACGGATGGGTAGAAAAATACGCAAGCGTACGGGAAAGGCCATCCTGAAGTGAAGTAAATGTCATAGGTCCGAGTTCTTTTTGAAGGGCTTCATGGGATAAAACCGAATCACGGATATCCCCTTTCCTCCTCGGTCCATATTGTACTGAAGGAATCTGTCCCGTGAGCTTTTCCATAACGGATAAAAGCGCATTGAGGGAAACCTTGCATCCTGTCGAAACGTTCAGCGTGGCAAGTCCTTCATAACTAAGGGAACGAACCATTGTTTCCGCAATATCACCTACATAAATAAAGTCCCGGGTCTGCTGACCGTCGCCAAAAACGGTAAGGGGCTTATGTTCGTGAAGTAGACGGGCAAAAATACTGATGACACCGCCCTCACCCGTTTCTCCCTGCCGCTCGCCATAGACATTGGCAAATCGCAGGATGATTCCATGCATCCCGTAAAGTAAGCAGTAGAGACGAATGTAGGATTCTGCCGTCACCTTGGATAGACCGTAGAAAGAAGTCGGCGCTGGGATTTCCTTTTCCGTAAGGGGAAGATGCTGATTATCCCCATAGACGGCCGCACTCGATGAAAAGATGATTCGCTTGACACCGCTCTTGCGGCAGCCTTCCAATAGATTAATTAGCCCTTTGATGTTGATGTCCGCATCAACCAAAGGATATTCCATGGAAAAAGGCACCAAGGTTTGGGCAGCTAGGTGGATGACTGTATCAAACTTTTCCTGTAGCAGGAAATCAATCAATGCTTTATCCCGCACGTCCATTTGCACCAAATTCATCGAAAGAGGGACATATTCCTTGAATCCTGAAGAGAGATTATCCAGGACAGTTACGGAAAGTCCAGGAACTTCACTGCATTTTTCCAAGATGTGGGATCCAATGAAACCTGCCCCACCGGTCACTAGGATTTTTTTCATCAGTCGATGTTCCTCCTCCGAATCTGCGTCAACACATCAAGGCCAAAACTTTTGATTGTGACGATGGCCCCAATCGTAAAGGGAATATATTCACAGAAAAAGCGCCACATAACGGCCACTACACCGGCCACACCCGCTGGAAGCAAGGAGTTGAAAAGGACCAGAAATCCCCCTTCCGCAACCCCAGTACCGCCGGGAGTCGGCGTAAAGTATAAAACAAGGTTGATGAGACACATCCGTCCCATAATGATATGAAGTGGAATATTGGTAATGCCAAAGGCGTAAATAAAAACGGGCACAACCGAATAAATAAAAAGCAGGCTGAGACCGGATTCAATAAATGCTCGAAGAACTTGCTTGGGATTCTTGAAAAGCAGGAGCAGGGCCTGCTGGAAATCACGGTACCAAAGAAAGACCGCTTCCTGAACCTTTGGGGAAAAGCGGCGGCAGAACCGAACCAGCCATTTTTCAAAGCGTCCTGTAACGATACAGTAAATCAGCATGCCAGGTGCAAAAATAAAGAAGGCACAAACGAGGGCAATGACGCTGGGCGGCATCCAGCTCACAAGACTCGGATCAAAATAAAAGACAACTGGCACAGTGAGAAAAAGAAACAAAATGGACATAACGGTCCTGACAATGATGATCAAGGTTGATTTAGCAACTGAAACGCCCGCTTTTTTCATGAACATCAGCTGGGCAATCCCGCCGCCTCCTTGGCCCGGGGTCAAAAGGGCCAGAAAATAGTTGCTGAAGACAACATTGAACACGTGCTTATAGTCCATCTTTTCATCAGAAAGATGAGTCAGCGTAATAAGTCGTGTCCCGTCAAAGAAAAGACCTACACCGAGAAGGAAAAGGGCCAGCAGGGCGTACTGCGGACGAAATGTCGTCAGATAATCCAAGGCCCTGCGATCAAAGGTAAAATAGATGACGCCGGCGGAGACACAGACAACGACAAAAAAGAGGACGAGAAGCATGCGAAAAATTTGTTTATTCATGGAAAGACCTTCCCATCAAAATTTCACGAAAGTGATGAGTGCTACATAACCCTCTTATTATATCATAGGTTAGAGAACAAGAAAACAGACAAGGAGCTATCCCTTGATATTCTTTGTATTGGCAAAATGCAGTTTGGCGTAATGGCCAAGGCGTTCTCGCCCTTCCTGCTGGATGATTTTTTCTGCAGCTCGTGTTGCCTGGGCGCCGCCTCCAAAAGGAAGTTCAAAACCAGCCTCCTGGGATAACTCCTCCATCTTCTTGAGAAACAGGGAACGAGCTAGAATTGAGGCTGCCGCCACGGCCATATCCGCTTCTCCCTTCGTATGAGAATAAACAGAAAGACCAGGAACCGCTCTTTCCAGCTCATTTTTGATGTAAGGAGACCGGGTAAATTGGTCAACCAGGGCAAAATGACATTCCGGAACTTTTTTAAGGACAGTCATAATGGCCCCAATGTGATAAGTACTCAAAAGCGGATTCAGGTTCTGCGCCTTCTCATATTCCTCGTTGTACTGCTGGGGCATAAGGGCGGCCGCGGCACTTGCTTTGGCTATGGCATAGACTTGCGGCGCAAGCCTCCTAATCTTCGCGTCTGAGAGAGTCTTACTATCTCTAACCCCAAGGGCAAGAAGTTTTTTGGCACCAATTTCATCAAGAATGACGGCGGCTACGCACAAAGGGCCAAGATAGTCACCTTTTCCCGATTCGTCGCTGCCCGCCCATAACTCACCAGGCTTCTTGACCGCTCCTAAAAGGGTCAAAAGAGGCCCTACACCTTTTTCCCCAGATGGGGTTGAAGAAGCTGCGTCCATGCCAAAGACAACATTCCTCACTCGGTCAAAGAAGGGCCCCTCTTTCTGTGAAAGCACAGGACGCCATCCATCTTTTCCATTATAAATCGTGACAACAGCGCGCTCCCTACCATTGACCACGATGAGCTGGACGCCAAAGTTCACATTTTTTTGTTCAACAGGCTGGGACGCCAAAGTGCAAAGGTCCCTTTGAAGAGCGTGGATTCGCTCCAAAAAGACGGATTCTGGAAGTTTTTTGGACTTCATGGTTACGTGAGACTCCTTAGAGAAAAGAGAAAAGGAGGGCTTCCCCTCCCCCTCTTATGATTCGTGAGGTATGGCGGCAATGGTTTCTTCTTTCTTTTCACTGCGCACAGTCAAGCTTTTGATTGAAACATTGATATCCCGAACGGGCATACTGGTCATGCCTTCGACCTTAACCTTGATTTTAGCCTGAAGCTGCCTTACGACCTCAAAGATCTGGGCACCAAAGAACAGGACCAAATCCAGGTAAATGGTCATCCCTTTATTGGTATCTGCCGGACGCCGGACCTTGATGGCGGAAATCCGGTCCACATCCTTGTTTTTCTGGACCACAATACGAACGATATCACTGACGACATAATCGGTCACAGAAATCTTTCCATAGTAACTAAAGGCAGGTCTGACAATGGATTTTTCAGGCAGATCCTTGTGTTTCTTATTGCGGCCAAAAAGACGATGGGGTAAATCCACAAGAACACCCGATAGATGCGGCTTCAGTTCGATAGTCGGAACAGGAACGATATGTTTTCCTTCCTTTATGCGCGTATCACGAGCTTTTTTCATTTCCCGAGTCGTGGCAATATCCTGGATATGGACAAATTCCGAAGGCACCGGCAATGCAAGCCGTTTGCAAATGGTTACCGCCATTTTGTCACTGGTTCCAATGACAAGCAGACAGCTAATCCGGCTATGCTGAATAGCTTCCTTGACCTCATCGCAGTGGTCCTTTTCCATAAAAATAGCCCGTTTGACCGCCTGCACTTTATTCTGTTCGGTCTTGGCCGATTTTCCTGCTAAAATCTTTGTGCCTTCAATAAGCAATCCATCATCGATGATGCCATCACAGCCATGCTGGTGCGCCACACTGATGGCACGAAAACTTTTGCCGGTTCCACTTGGGCCTGTAAAAGCAATCACTTTCATTTTGCATTCCCCCTGTTTTGAGGGTATGTGACAATCTCCGATACTGCATCATACGGAATCGAAAATTCCCCTAAGTGCATGGGAAACCGCCCCGGATTGCCATGTAGGTCGCTTCCGCCGCTGACCATGAGATGATACTTTTTCGCGATGGCAAGCCAATCATGTTTGTTTTTTTCCTGCAGAACGGACGGGTGGAAGACTTCCATCCCATCCATGACCCCGCTATGAAGGATTTCCTCTACATAGGAAAGATTTTCAATCTCTGCCGGATGAGCAAGGACGGCAATTCCACCGGCTTTGTGGATGATCCGGGCAGCCTCGAAGGGACTCATCTTGACCTGACGGAGATAAGCTGGTTTTCCTGCCGCGATGAGCGTATCAAAAACGTCCTTTACGGTTGGAAAATACCCCTTTTTGACGAGAACGCGGGCAATATGGGGACGCCCAAGGCTATGGGCGCCTGCTGCTTCCCTCTTTACTTCCTGAAAGGAAAGCTCATATCCCAGGGATTGGATTTTTTCAATGATCTTCATGACCCGTTCCACCCTTCCGCTGCGGTTCCAGGCAAGGGCCTGCTGGAAAATTGGGACGGCAGGATCAAAGTGGAACCCTAGAACATGGACATCCTTTCCTTTATAATCCGTATCCATCTCAACACCCCGGATCAGATGGATGCCATCCTGGCGCGCATCGATGACCTTTTTTGCTTCATCATAGGCAAGGGTATTATCATGGTCGGTAATGGCCATGGCGCATAGGTGAGCTTTTTCTGCTTCCCGTACAAGTTCCTCTGGTGTATTGACCCCATCTGAAAAGGTCGTATGCATATGCAGGTCCGCTAACATAAGTGCCGTTCCTCCATTCTTATATATGGTCATTATACCATAATTGACGCTAAAACGGAGAACGGACTCACAAACTCCCTATAAAACAAAAAATGACGCTGTCAATCACGACAGCGCCAGTTCCTCACTTTAGTAATCCTGTTTCTTTCCAAGCCTGATGGACCTTTTGGCGTTCTTCTGCCGTCATAGGGCAAAGCGGCAGGCGGTAAGGTCCCGGAGTAAAAGGTGTCATCAATCCGACAGCTTCCTTGATGGGAATTGGATTGCTGACAAGGAACATAGAATCAGCTTGAGGAACCATGACCTTATTGAGTTCACGTGCCCGGACTACATCCCCTTTTTCAAAGCTTTGCATCAAATCCTGAAGAAGTTCACCGCCTACATTGCTGCGGACAGAAATGAGGCCGCAGGCGCCGACCGCAAAAAAGGGCAGGGTCAGACCGTCATCTCCACTATAGATGGAGAAATCTTCCGGCATGATGCGATAAAGCTCCGCTACTTGGGATACGTTTCCGGAAGCTTCCTTGATACCCACGATATTGGGACAATTTTTGACAAGCCGGGCCATGGTAAGCGGTTTGATATTGGTTCCTGTGCGGCCAGGAACATTGTAGACCAAGATAGGTAATTTGGTATGTTCAGCAACCGTCTTGAAATGCTGATAGAATCCTTCCTGGGAAGGCTTGTTATAAAAAGGACCAACAACAAGAACGCCGTCGGCGCCGACTTCTTCAGCAAGTTTGTTCATGTTGAGGGTCTGGGCCGTATCATTGGATCCAGTCCCAACGATGACAGGAGCTCTTCCGTCAAGCTTCTTGATAACAGCCGTAAACAGTTCCTTTTTCTCATCATAGGTCAGGGTTGGCGCTTCACCACTTGTACCAGCGACGAGAATGGCGTCAGAACCATGATCGACAAGCCAGGAAGCAAATTCGGCAGTTTCTTCAGCATTGAGGGATCCATCTTCGTGGAAAAACGTAATCATTGCAGTAATAAGGCGTCCAAAATAGGGCTTCATGAGACTATTCTCCTTCCTGGGTTGCAAATGCGCTGTGAAGGGCGCAAACCGCGGTCTTCACGTCGCGTTCTTCGATAATAGCGGAAACGAGGTTGTCAGAATCGGTTGTCTGCAGGATTTTTACCCCAGCTGCCGTGAGGGCCCCAACAAAGCGAGCCATGACCCCGGGCGTACCGCCCATATGGGAACCCACGACCGTCACCTTGGCACATTCCTTAGTGAGGGTATAATGGTATCCCTCGGCTTTGAGGACTTCCTCCGCTTTCGGGGCATTGACCGTATAGACCGCAAACATAAGGGACTGAGGCTGGAAACTCAAACTCCCAATGCTGACACCGTGAGAAGCCAAATCTTTAAAGACCCTGCTGCCATTATTGGACGTATCCTGCGACAGGTCCACTTGGAAGAAGGAAAGATCCTTGAGGCTGGCAACTCCACTGGCATGATTGCTTTCAACATCATCCTGACTTTCCAGGGTATCAATCTTGTCATCCGTCGTGATAAGGGTACCCGGTGCATCAGAAAAGGTGCTTTTAACGACCATGGGTACCCCATATCGCATGACAATCTCAACGGCGCGGGGATGGATGACCTTGGCACCTTGATGCGCCATTTCACGGATTTCGTCATAGGAAATCTGCTTGATGATCTTGGCATCGGAAACAATGCGGGGGTCGGCCGTCATGACGCCATCGACATCGGTATAAATTTCTACTTTTTCAGCATCTACGGCAACCCCAAAAGCCGCGGCTGACGTGTCACTGCCGCCGCGTCCCAAGGTCGTAATGCTGCCATCCATATCAGTGACACCTTGGAATCCACAGATGACAGGAATGATCCCTTGTTCGACAAGGGTTTTCAGTGTCTTGGGACGGACTGTCTTGATCTTGGCATTGCCAAAATTTCCATCTGTCACCATACCAGCCTGTCCACCTGTCAAGGCTTTGGCCTTGAAGCCTTCCTTCTGCAGGGTGGAAGCCATAACCGTTGATGAAATGATTTCCCCACAGGCCATCATAAGGTCCAATTCATGCACATCCGGGTCAGGATTGACGGAACGGAGCATTTCTATCAGCGTGTCTGTTGCATAAGGGTCTCCCCTGCGGCCCATGGCAGAAACAACGACAATGGGCGCATAGCCTCCATCGACGGCTTCCTTTACTTTCTTGACAACGAGTTGACGGGTCTGGGGTGTAGCCACACTCGTTCCGCCGAATTTTTGTACGATGATTTTCATCTGCGTAGGGCCTCCTCTTAGAGCCAGTTATTCTTGACCATGGTTTCCGCAATCTGGAGCGTGTTGAGTGCAGCCCCTTTGCGGATTTGATCCCCAACACACCAAAAATTGAAGCTTCTGTCGGCCGATTCATCCCGTCTCAGGCGGCCGACATAAACATCATTGAGGCCCGATGTGTAAAGCGGCATCGGATAGATTTGCTGGGAAGGATCATCTTGAAGAACAACACCGGGGAACTGGCTGAGTGCCTTGCGGATGTCAGCAAGTTCCACATCATGTTCAAGTTCCACATTGACAGATTCACTGTGACTGCGGTACACAGGAACACGAACCGTTGTCGCCGTGATACGCATTTCCGGATCAGAGAAAATCTTCTTGGTTTCATTGACCATCTTCATTTCTTCCTTTGTATAAAGGTTATCAAGGAAGACATCAATCTGCGGCACAAGATTCAGGGCCAACGGGAAATGTTTGGTAGCACTTGCGCTGGGGAAGATATGAGCAGTCATTTCCTTGCCGGCAGCAGCTTCCTTAATCTGGCGTTCCAGTTCATCAAGACCGTCCTTACCGGCACCAGAGGCCGCCTGATAAGTGGATACGATGATTCTTTTGATGCGTGCAAGATCATAAATCGGCTTCAGGGCCATGACCATGATGATGGTTGAGCAATTCGGGTTGGCAATGATGCCCTTATGCTTTTTAATATCCTGAGGATTGACTTCCGGAACAATCAGAGGAACCTCAGGATCCATGCGATAGGTACTTGAATTATCAATGACGACGGCTCCTGCCTTGACAGCAATTGGTGCAAACGTCTTGCTGATCGAGCCGCCGGCAAATAGGGCAACATCAACTCCGTTAAAGGAATCAGCCTTTGCTTCTTCGACCTTATAGGTCTTGCCCCGAACCGTCAGTTCTTTTCCTGCACTGCGTGCAGAAGCCAGGAGTTTCAGGTTCTTAAAAGGGAAATCTCGTTCATTGAGCAGATTGATGAATTCCTGCCCCACCGCACCCGTTGCACCTAAGATTGCTAGATTATACTCCTTCATGATTGTTCCCCCTCTTTCAAATTAGAAACGCTTCCTTACAAAATTGCATCCAGCCCATACACAAGGCCCCTGCGTTTAACCATGGTCCGGCATCCCAGCATAACACCAGGCATGTAGCAGTCACGGTTGATGGAATCATTGCGGATGACGAGGCGTTCACCCATGCTTCCGAAAATGATTTCCTGACTGGCGACAAAACCAGGCAGCCGTACGCTATGGATGTGCATGCCTTCATAATTGCCACCCCGTACATGCGCCAGCTTCTCTGTTTCGTCTTCCCTGCCCTGCGCCACATAACCGCCGCGGGCCTTGGCGAGCTTCTGGGCCGTAAGCATGGCGGTTCCTGATGGTGCATCAAGTTTTTGATCATGATGAAGTTCGATGATCTCCACTTGGGGCAAGTATTTGGCAATTTCTTCCGCCGCTTTCATCATCAAAACGGCACCAATGGCAAAGTTTGGACAAATGAGGACGCCGACACCATTTTTTTCAGCAAGCCCCTTGACTTCCTCAAGATCTTCCGGAGAAAATCCCGTCGTGCCGACAACCGCATTGACACCATGGCTAGTAATGATCCGCAGGCTGTCCATGACAACATCGGGACGCGTAAAGTCAACCACAACATCCGGTTTACTTCTTATGAGGGCTTCCTCCAAACTCGCGTCCACGGGAACGCCTTCTACGGTCTTACCAGCACCATGGACATCGACAGCGGAAATCAGTTCCATGTCCTCTTGCTGAAGAACCGTTCGAACGACAGTGGAACCCATCTTGCCAAGGGCTCCATTGACCAATACTTTAATCATTGGCTCCATCCTTTCTCTATTTACAAAAATACGGTCATTGAGAACGCTCCCAATAACCGTAACAATAAAGCCCACATCAGCAGGCCTTGTTTATTTATTACCGATAGCGCTCCACCAAATAATGGCGACAGTATACCCGCTGTTAGCCGGCATCCCAGCAGCCCCCTGTACCCAGCGGACCACTTCGGCGGTTGGCCTTTCCTTTCCTTCAACGGTGTCCCTCTGAAAAGTACTTATCGTTCCCGCGCCTCTATCAACTGTTAAGTTTATGGGTATAGTATAGGCATTTCAGTATATTATGTCAATCGTTTTTTAGAAGAAAAGGTATTTTGTTTTTTTGATTCCCAAAAGCCTACTCTTGGAGAAGCTTGCGCAGGCTGGAAGCTGTCCGCGTCACAAGATCAGTCAGTTCCGGCACAAATTGCTGCGAATAAGCCGTGCTCCCTATCCCGCTACGGGTCTCAAAAGTTTTTAAAATGGCGTTGAACTTTTCGCCTTCATAGGCATGCAGGGCCTCCACAAGTCCATCGTAGGTGGCATGGCAAAGATTGGCAGGATCCAATTCAAAGGCAGTGCCAACCTGATCAAAAAAATCATTCCATACCTCTAGGGACGGATGAAGGCCAACCTGGTGCGCACAGTCCTGGATCATATGGGTCTTAAGATACATATACTCCCGCAGGGCCCTTTCCCGTTCTTCTGGAAAGAGTTTATACCACTCATAGATCTTATAGCCGCCCCAATCACCTATCGTGGCACAAGCATTTACAAGATCATTCATTGATTTCATTTGTCTGCCTCCTTGCTGGTGGTGCTGCCAAACCCTCCACTGCGAACCGACTTTTCCTTGCTTGCATCATCATCCGTCGTAAGATAATGATAAAAGATTCCCTGGGCAATCCGCTCATGAGCTTGAAGGACAATGTCTTTATCGGTATCATTGGCGAGTGCAATCATTAGATGGCCCTCATTATCAGGATTGTTGTAATAATCAGCATCAACAATTCCTTCATTGTTGACAAGACGTAAATGACGTTTAATGGCCATACTGGAGCGGATATGGATACCTAAGAATTCATCATCCTGCATATAGGCCTTGATCCCCGTAGAAATCATTTTCTGGGAATGGGCAGGAATTGTCACAGATTCCGGTAAATAAATGTCATAGCCAGCGGAATATTTTGTCTGTCTTGTCGGCATGGGAAATGACCGATCTGCATAAGCGGCAATCTTTTCAAAACCACGTTTTCTCATTTTTCGTTATAACCTCTCTTTTTGTGCTTTCTAGGGTCTTCACACTGATTCCAGAGGGAAGTACCGGATTCTCATGTCTTAGTTCCACACCTGCCTGGGCAGAGCGTGATAGGGCTTCAATGAATGTCATCTTGGGAATGGGAATGAAGGCTTCCTTCAAATGTTTCTTTTCTATGACTTTTCCCTTCTTAGACAGGAGGGCGACCTGATCGACTTTATAGGTGTGATTTTCTAAGTTTAATGATACAATAAGTTCGCACGAACCAGGTCGATCGTTATCTTCGAGTTTTTTCTCGTAGGTTTCCCCTAAAAGACGGATAAAGTTCTGATCCTTCAAAACGGCTTTTGTTTTAACCTGTTCAAGAAGGCCCCCTTTTTCCTTTTGAAGCGCCTTTTCAAGAGACTCTTGCTCCACATAGTACTCACCAGCAGGATTGACTCCAAGGAGCTGGTAGGTTTCCTTTGCGGAGACGGTTTTTCCTGTATAGAATGTCAAAACTGATGCGAGCAGAACCAAGAGCTCCTTTTTCATGACCTTTTCCTCATTTCTCATCTTCTAAGCAACAACTTATGGATCTTATTTTCTTTTAATTTTCCTACCCTTCATCTTACTCAATGTGGGTAAGATAGTCAACTGCTTGAAGGGGATGCTTCAGGGCGGAAGGCGTGCCAGTCAATACCAAGGAGGGTTCCCATGAACCAGCTGCTTGTCCCGAAGAACCAATCAGGGATTCATTTAAAGACATTTCTCATGCAGTGGGGGCTGTCGGCTTCCTACTGGAAAGCCCTAAAAAAAGCACGGGCTCTTTTTGTCAATGGCCTCGTCACAGTATGGGATATACCGCTTTCAGCCAATGATCGAGTCAGTTTTCCTTTTTTACCAGAAGAAACGGACCTTGTCCCGGAAGAAGGCCCCCTCACGATTTTATATGAAGATGAGGTTCTCCTTGCCGTTCATAAGGAGCAAGGACTGCTTGTCCACAACAGCGGCCTTACCCAAGAGTCTTCCCTATCCCGCCGTGTTCTCTTCTATTACAGGGAACATGGCATTAAAGCCGCCCTTCATCCGGTTTCGCGGCTCGACCGCGAAACAAGCGGCATTGTCCTATTTGCCAAAAACGCCGCACTCCATCATATGCTCACTAAGGCCCCCATGAAAAAGCTCTACCTTGCCCTCTCGCATGGCCCTTGGGAAAAATTCTCCGGGGTCATCGCTCAGCCCATAGCCCGCAAGGATGGCTCCCTTATCGAGCGCTGTGTCGCGCCCCAGGGCAAGCCGGCTCGTACACGCTACCGCGTGCTGTGGCAGGATGCAGCGAAAAGCGTGGTTGCCTTCCATCTTTATACCGGACGCACCCATCAGATTCGCGTACATGCGGCATTCATGGGGCATCCTCTCCTGGGCGATACTCTCTATGGCGCAAAGGGGTCCCAAAAAGCCCATGCCCTGCACGCGATGCGGCTCCAGTTCCGCCATCCCTTATCAGGAAAGGACGTGAAGATTACGGACCCGTCCCTTCCTTTTTTCTTACCTGCCAATAAGGCTTTTGCCCCCTGTATTTCCAAAAAAAAGGACGAAAGATGAAGGGAATATGATATAATGAGGACGACTTTTATTGATAGGAGGATGTATTATGCCACTTGTAACTACGAAAGACATGTTCAAGAAAGCTTATGAAGGTCACTATGCGGTTGGGGCTTTCAACGTCAATAATATGGAAATTGTCCAAGGGATTGTCGATGCCGCCAAAGAAGAAGAATCCCCGCTGATTCTTCAGGTTTCCGCTGGTGCCCGTAAATATGCCAAGCACGCTTATTTGCTTCACCTCGTCCAGGCGGCCCTTGAAGATACGGATCTGCCCATTGCCCTCCATCTTGACCATGGTGCTGATTTCGAAATCTGCAAAGCCTGTGTTGATGGCGGTTTTACGTCCGTCATGATTGATGGTTCCAAATATCCCTTCGTGGAAAATATCGAATTGACAAAACGTGTTGTCGACTATGCCCACAGCAAAGGGGTTGTCGTGGAAGCCGAATTGGGAAAACTAGCCGGTGTGGAGGACGCCGTTAAGGTCAATACGAAGGATGCAACCTACACCGATCCTGATCAAGCTGTTGAATTTGTGGAAAGAACGGGTGTCGATTCCCTGGCCATTGCCATCGGGACAAGCCATGGTGCCTACAAATTCAAAGGAAAGCCGGAACTTGACTTCGCCCGTCTTGAAAAAATCTCCAACCTGCTGCCAAACTTCCCCTTGGTCCTTCACGGAGCCTCCACGGTCATTCCCGCCTTCGTAGAAGAATGCAACCGTTATGGCGGCAAGCTTGACGGAGCTCAAGGGGTACCGGAAGACATGCTCCTTAAAGCAGGCAAATACGGTGTCTGTAAGATTAATATCGATACGGACCTGCGTCTTGCCATGACCGCATCCATTCGCAAGTACCTGGCAGAACATCCAGAAGACTTCGATCCCCGCTCCTACTTAGGGGCTGGACGACAGGCCATCAAGGATATGGTCTCCCACAAAATGCGGGACGTCCTTAATTCCTCCCATCGTCTTTAATCAAAAAACAGCTGCCCTTTCGAGCAGCTGTTTTTTTGGGCTTATTGGGGCGCCTGTCCATCCTTATGGGGAAGGAATCGGAAAAATTTCCGTGTCAGGTACAAGGATAGACAAAAAGCACATAAATCGGATAGGGATTGGCACCAGATCAACCCCGTAAGGCCAAAGATGCGAGGCACAATGAGAACAAAAGGAATCAGGAAAAGCCCTGTCCGTCCGATGGAAATAAGGACAGCCCCAGTTGTGCGTCTTGTGACCTGCAAAAGCATATTGGCAATGATTACGAGAGCCAGTGTGGTAAATGTAACGCATTGGGCCCGGAGCGCCTGAGTCCCTATGGAAATGACGAGGGGATCGTCTCGGAACAAACGGAGGATGGGATCGGCAAAGAAAAAGCCTGCAAGGCTTGCCGTAAGTCCAACCGCTGTATTCAAGCGAAGAGAAAAGGCAAATCCGTCCCGCAGCCGTTGGTAGGACCTTGCGCCATAACTAAAACCGCAGACAGGCTGGAACCCTTGCCCAATACCAATGATGGCAGACGCACCAATAAAAGCAAGCCGCGTGACAATGCTCATGGCCGCGATAGCGGCGTCCCCAAAGGCCCCAGCTGCCACATTAAGACTGATCGTTGCAAGACTTGCCGTCCCCTGCCTAAATAAAGAGGGCAGACCGCCGGCCGTAATTTCCTTGAAAAGGGCGGCCGACGGATGGAAATCGCGGAACCTTATAGGAATATTGCCGCCTTTGTGGGTCATGACAAGAAGGATAAAGAAACTAAAGCATTGGCTGATGACCGTCGCGTATGCAGCCCCTGATACCCCAAGACCAAAGAAAAAGATAAATAGAGGATCAAGGAGCATATTAAGGACCCCTCCGGCCATGATGCCCACCATCCCAAAGGCACTGTTTCCTTGAAACCGCAGATGGTTATTCATAAGAAGGGAACACATCATGACAGGCGCTCCGCACATGATGATGGCTAGATAAGAAGCAGCATGAGGCAGGATGGTTGGCGTGGACCCTGTCAACTGGGCAATGTCCCGCGCATTGAAATGCCCAATGAGCAAAAGAAAGAGACCGCAAATAAAAGCATAAAAGAAGCTCGTACTTGCCATGGTGCGTGCATTTTGGATTCGCTGAGCTCCCAGTTCTCGGGCCATGTAGGTTCCCGATCCCTGGCCAAAGAAAAAACCAAGAGCCTGGATGATGGACATGCTGGCAAAGGTCACACCCACCGCGGCGGTGGAACTAGTGTCCAGCTTGCTCACAAAAAACGTATCGGCCATGTTGTAAAAGCTAGTGGTCAGCATACTTAAAATGGAAGGAATGGCAAGTTTTAAAATGAGTCGATCCACGGGTGCTTCCAGCATCTCGTGGAATTTTTCAGTGCGTTTATCTTGTTTATTCTGCATGGGATTCTACCGGTGCTTTCTTATAATGGAATCTGGAAATCATCCAAGGTTCCCCCTATTTTACCATAGTTCCCGTCATTTTGCAGAATCTTCAAAAGCTATACTGAAAAAAGCGTCTCTTTTCTAAGTTGACTGAAAAAATCAGGCAATTCTCTTTTTTCCCTGCACAATATGTTACAATTAGTTTACATAGATTTTACATTTTCCATAAAGGAGGAGTTTTACGATGAAAATGAAAAGATTGCTCGCAGCTTCCGCTCTTTGTGCCATGACCCTTGCTCTTGCGGCTTGCGGCGGTAAAAAGGAAGCGGCTAAATCAGGCGGAGCTTGGAAGCCAGAAAAGGACATCCATGTCATTGTTGCTTACAAAGCAGGGTCCGGTACGGATACTGGTGCCCGTATTCTTTGCAAGGATGCAGAAAAACATATTGGAAAGACCCTAATTGTTGATAATAAACCAGGAGCAGACGGAAAAATTGGCTGGACAGAACTCTCCAAAGCCAAGCCGGATGGATACACCATTGGCTATATCAACCTACCGACCTATACGACCCTGGCCCTGCAAAAAGGATCCGCCTTCAATGAGAAGAGTATCGTGCCCATTGCCAATCATCTGAAGGAAACGAGTGTTGTTGTCGTCCGTGCGGACAGCAAGTGGAAGACGCTGAAAGATCTTGTGGCAGACGCCCAACAAAACCCCGGAAAACTCAAAGCTTCCACCAACGGGGTACAGGCATCCAATCACACGGCTGCCCAGCTCCTTGCAAAATCGGCTAAATTCGAATACAATGCCGTTCCTTACGGCGGCACGGCCGATCAGCTCCTTGCCCTGCGCCAAGGCGAAGTGGACTTTTCCTGTGCCAAGGTTGGCGACGTTGAACCTCTGATTGGCGGGGCTTCCCCAGTGCTTCGCGTGCTCGGCGTTTACTCGGAAAAACGGCTGGACAATCTGAAGGATGTCCCGACCTTGGGTGAATTGGGCTATTACAACAAGTGGTATGGTACGGCCCGCGCGCTTGTGGCTCCAAAAGGGACGCCGGATAATATCATCAACTATTATGTCAATATCTTCAAGATTGTCATGACTGATGAACAAACCATCCGTGACCATAAAAATGCCGGTCTTACCATGGACTATCTTGACAACAAACAGCTTGGGGAACTGATCAGCCAGCAGCTCGAATTCTGCCGGGAGGTTGTTTCCAAGCTCTACACCAAATAATCCTAAGGAGTCAATTCATCTATGAAAAAATCAGAACTTGCCATAGTGTTTTTTATGCTGGCATTTTGCGGATTTTTCTATCATGAAACGTTGCTGCTTCCAGAAAAAGCACAGCATTATCCGCTCTTTGTCATCTCGCTCCTGGCGGTTCTGTCCGTGCTGCAGCTGGTCAAAATGCTGATTGGCTGCCACGGGCACTTTTCCCTCGTCAGCGATGCTGATGTCGTTTGGAAGGATTTCTTGCCTCGTCAATTTGTGACCTTCTTCCTTGCGTCCATCCTCTTTTTCGTGGGAATGTATTTCATTGGATTCTATCTGACGGCTATTCTTTATATGGGCTTTATGATGCACTATTTCAAGATTGAAAAAAAGTATATCGTCTTGACCACAGCAGTCCTTTTGGCCCTTATCTACGGAGTCTTCAGTGAATCCTTGAATGTACCGCTGCCAGTAGGCGAACTGTTCTATGATATTCTTTAAGGAGGCCGCGACAGAATGGAAAATCAATATGCATTAATGATGGCGGGCTTCCTCAATGCCTTGACACCAACCAACCTTATTGTCATGCTCCTATCGGTTACAATGGGCATCATCATTGGCTGCATGCCGGGACTGTCAGCTGCTATGGGCGTAGCCCTTCTGCTGCCCCTGACCTTCGGTATGGAGCCATCATCGGGACTTATCATGCTGGGCGGGATTTACTGCGGCGCCATTTTTGGCGGCTCAATTTCTGCTATTTTGATTCACACCCCCGGAACCCCAGCTTCTGCTGCAACGGCCATTGACGGTTACGCCATGACCCTCAAGGGAAAAGCGGGCAAGGCCTTGGGAACAGCCTGCACGGCTTCCTTTTTTGGCGGCCTGTTGTCCTGTCTTTCCCTCTATTTCTTTGCTCCCATCTTAGCAGAACTTGCCATGAAATTTGGCAGTCCTGAATATTTTTGGTTAAGCTTATTCGGCCTTACCATCATTGCAGGCATCAACTCCGACTCCATGATCTTGGGGCTTATGAGCGGAGCCTTTGGCCTTGTTCTTTCCACCATCGGCATGGACCCTATGGAAGGAGTGGAACGGTTCATGTTCGGCCAGGATGCCCTTTATAATGGCGTCAATATTACAGGTGCCTTGATTGGCCTTTTCTCCCTATCCCAGGCTTTCATCCTTGCGGAAAAAGCCATTGTCAAACGGGCTAGGGCCGCTCACTTTGATGATTCCATCATCCTGACAAAAAGTGAACTCAAACAGATTACACCAACGGTTCTGCGCAGCTGGATCATCGGCAACATCATCGGGATCCTTCCCGGCGCCGGGGCTTCCATTGCCTGCTTCATGGGCTATAATGAAGCCAAACGTTTTTCAAAGCATCCAGAAGAGTTTGGTCATGGCTCCATTGAAGGGATTGCCGGTTCTGAGGCGGCCAATAATGCTGTTACGGGCGGTTCCCTCATCCCTACCCTCACTTTGGGCATCCCTGGCGAGAGCGTTACAGCTGTCCTCATGGGCGGGCTCATCATTCAAGGGCTTCAGCCCGGACCTGAGCTCTTTACAAAGTATGCAGACATGACGTATACTTTCTTTGGTGGATTTGTCTTTATTCAGTTCTTTATGCTGGCCATCGGCCTTGTAGGCTCTCGACTCTTTGCCAAGATTGCCCGTATCTCCGATGCCATCTTGATCCCAAGCATCTTTGTCCTTTGCGTTGTCGGTTCCTTTGCCATCAACAACAACTTCTTTGATGTCGTTGTCATGTTTTTGTTTGGCATTGTGGGCTATATTATGCGTAAGGTCAATATGAATACGGCCGCTGTTGTCCTGGCTCTCATCTTAGGCCCCTTGGGGGAGCGCGGGCTGCGCCGGAGCCTCTCCCTTTCTGGCGGCGACATCAGTGTCCTTTTCTCAACGACCATCTGCCAAGTGCTCATTGCACTAAGCCTGCTGTCCCTTTTATCCCCACTATTTGTCAAGCTCTACAAGGGCAGTAAAAAAACAAAATGAATTTGCCCATCTGACATCAAAATTTAATTGCGATGAAAGAGGCCTGTCACTTTCTAAGCCGCATCGGATGGATGCGGCTTTTTCTCTTTTAGACAAAGTTCAGAAAGGAACAATCTTATATGGAAACCCGTGTAGCCCTCATTGGCATCCTCATCGATGATCCCGATGCCGTGGAAAAAGTCAATCAGATCCTTCATCAATCAAGCCGCTGGATTGTCGGACGTATGGGCATTCCCTATCACGCCCGTAATATCAACATCATCAGTGTCGTCGTCGATGCTCCCCAAGACGAAATCAGCAGGATGAGCGGACTCATCGGGAAACTGTCCGGTGTGACCGCAAAGATTGCCTACGCAAAGCTCCCTAACCATGAAGCATAATTATGTGCCGCCCCTGATTCCCTTTATTGTCTTAGGGCTTTTATGGAAATTCGTCACTTCGGCCAAACTTTGGACGGCCTATATCCTGCCCCCGCCTGAACGGGTATGGGAGACCTTCCTCATCATGATTCAGAACGGACAGCTCGTGGAACACGCTGCACTCAGCCTGATGCGCGTGTTCATAGGATTTTCCTGTGCCTTCCTCCTTGCTGCCTTCCTTGTGACCCTCAGCCTTCTCCTTCCATTTTTCCGTAAAATGAACCATGGTCTCCTCGTCTTCATTCAGCATATTCCGCCGCTTAGCCTCATTCCTCTCTTGGTTCTCTGGTTTGGCATTGGCGAAACACCCAAATTTCTGATCATCATCTTAGCAACCTTTTTCCCGATTTATCTGAATATGGAAGATGGCCTACTAAGAGCGGACCCTAAGCTTTTGGAAGTAGGAAAGACCCTTGGATTTTCACAAAGAGAGACCTTATGGAAGATTCGTCTGCCCCTTGCCCTTCCGACCATTGTCACAGGGATGCGGATTGGTATGGGCTACAGCCTGAGATCCATCATCGGAGCAGAAATGATTGCGGCCGATCGCGGCCTCGGCTATTTCATCCTGGATGCCCAAACCATGAGTCGAAGCGATAAAGTGATTGTAGGGATTCTGGCGATTGGACTTATAGGTTTTTTCTTGGACGGCCTTTTCAGTCTCTTTTCCTACGTTCTTTTCCCTTATGAAAGGAGAAACTCTTGATGGACTCCCTTACCTTGGACCATATCAGAAAATGCTATGGTCCAAACACCATTCTTGACAATCTAACCTACTCCTTTCCGCTTAAGGAAGTCTCAGTGATCCTAGGAAAGAGCGGTTGCGGGAAAACCACCCTGCTGCGTCTCATCATGGGCCTTGAAAAAGCCGAAGGAAAGATCTTGAAGTCCCCCACCCTTCGTCTTGGCATGATGTTTCAGGAAGCAAGGCTCATGCCCTTTTTGACCCTCCGGGATAATATCGCCTTAGGAAAGAAGAACCTACCAGAAGAGAAACTGTCTCAGCTGATCAAACTGGTTCACCTACAGGAAGCAGCCTCCCGCTATCCTCATGAACTTTCAGGCGGCATGCAGCAGCGAGCAAGCCTAGCAAGGACACTAGCCCAGGACAATGATTTTATCCTCATGGATGAGCCCTTTGCCGCCTTGGACTATTTCACACGGGGACACATTCAAAAAGAACTTCTTGCCATGCGAAAAAAACGTCCCTTTGGTGTTCTCCTTGTTACCCATAATGTGGATGAGGCCCTGCGCTTAGGTGACAGGATCCTTATTCTCCAAGGCGGCAGGTTCATCTATGAAAAAGTGCTTTTTCAAGAAGCCGCTTCGCGGGACCTTCTTTCAGCACCTTATATCGCAATCAAGAGGCAGATTCTTGAAGCCCTTGAAATATAATTATTTGGGGAGCACTTTTCTGCTCCTGCTCCAAGAAAGGAAGGTCAATGACCAATGAACAAAAAGATCAAACAGATAGCAGTTTTTTTAGGCATGCTGGCTCTCGGGCTTACCCTGACCGCTTGCTCTACCAATAAGGATACCAAAAAAGCCACACCGAAAAAACCTGAAAAAGTCAGTATAACCTACGTCCAGGCGCCCCTCAATGTGCCATCTATCGTTGAAAAGGCCAATCAATCCTTTGAAAAAAAATTCAAGGAAAAAGACATCCCCGTGACCTATTCCACGATTACGAGCGGAGCTGACCAAACAGCTGCCCTTGCGTCTGGCGATATCCAGTTCCTCAACTGTGTTGGAGGCTCTTCCGTCCTTCTTTCTGCAGCCAATGGGGCTGATATCAAGATCATTAGCCTGTACTCCCAAGCCCCTAAAGCCTTCAAACTCTTTTCCAAAGATGCTGCCATCACCTCACCTCAGTCACTGAAAGGGAAAACCATCGCGGGTCCCAAAGGGACCATCCTCCATGAGCTCCTTGCAGCTTATCTCAAACAGGGCGGCCTTAGCATAGAAGACGTAAAATTCGTTTCCATGGGGCTTCCGCAAGCCCGTGCGGCCCTTGAAAACGGCAGTGCCGACTGTGCCCTTCTGGCCGGCCCCCTGGCTTATCAGGAAGAACAGAAAGGCATGCATGTTGTTACAACTGGTGACGGCCTTGTTTCAGGTCTTACAGTCACGGCAACGAGCGGGAAGTTCTATAAAGAACACAAAGAGTTGGTGGATCTCTTCCTATCCGTCCAAAAGGAGACCTTGACCTACATGAAAGATCATCAAAAAGAAGCCTTGGCAGCTGCCGTCAAAGCGACCGGACTTGATGAAAAAGCCGTTGACTCCATGTACGGTCTCTATGATTTCAGCATGGAAATTACGCCGGAAGCCATTGAGTCCCTGAAAAAGACGCAGGATTTTCTTGTCAGCTCCAAGCTTATGGATAAGAAAGTCGATGTTGATGACCTTTTTGTCAAATAACTGCACGTAATAAAGGCGGGTGCCCATAAGGACACCCGTCTTTTTTGTGCCATCAGGAAAGTTCTTCCACGACTTCAAGTGTTCCCAAATAGGCCCCTTCGCGGTCCCGTACAGCAAGATAGCGGACACGGGCTTTTTTCCCTTTTTTGACGGTTTCAAATCCAAGCGAATCTTTTTCCCCGCTGCGCAGCTTCTCTATGAGCCCTTTCACCATGGGGACAACTTTCGGCGGATGACAGTCATAGACAGAATGCCCTAGGGCGGTCAAGGGCCGAGGAAAAAGCGGTGTGGATTCCGAAAAAAAACGATTCGTATCGGCTGCATCAACAAAAGTCAGTTCAAAAGGCAAGGTCCTAAGGATACCCTCAAGCTGGGTTACTGTCAGTTCCCCACTGGGAAGGGAAATGGTCCCACACCGATCTTTCAGACCTTGATTCAGCGTGCTTTTAGTAAGGGACTCAGAATTCCATGTCGGCACATCGGTTAAATAAGCCCATCCAAATCGAGGAAAATCTCCTGCAATAAGAGGCCACTCATTTTGATCAACAAGTTTCTGTACCATAGGAACAAGGATTTCCGTTTCCTTGAAAATCATCTCCCGCATCCTGTTGAGGAGTCCAGAAAGTGCCTGATGCAGTGTTTCGTCATCACTTTTTTCGGCATGAGGATCCTCTTTTTTTAGCATCTTAATCAGCTCCTGGAGATTGTTACGAATCTCCCCATCCGCATTCCACATGACGCGGCTTGGTCCCGGCATGCCTTTGCGACTCAAGATGGGCAGAAGAACTTCGTCTTTTTTGTCGTAATGGGCTTTGACCGGAAGCAGCCCTTCGAGGACTGATAGAACATCTGCTGCTAAAAATGGACCATTCATCACGGCTGAAAGCCGATCAAGATGACTTTCAATGGCCTCATTTTCTTTCAAAAAGAGCTGTAGGGGATGACCTTCCGGAAACTGTTCCCCCATGGTTTCCATCTTGCCATGAAGAAGGCAGGAATGCAGATCGCAAAGATGTCCCATGTTCTCACTGAGTTTCCCTGCTTGAAGCAAGTCTTGTTCAGCTTCCATGATGTCTTCAGTTGAAACCGAGGCAAAATCCTTTTCAAATTCCCGACGAACCGAAGCAAGGTCTTCACCTTGGTGAAGACGGACCAAATAAGACTGAAGGGATTTTATTTTTTGAGAGTCCATAATAAACCTCCTACAATCACTATTTTTCTACTTTACTAGCAGTTTATCATGACTGTTATCTTATCTCTGTTGTTAAAACAACAAAAGAAAACGCCTCTTCCCTTAGGAAAAGGCGTTTTCAAGGTTAAAAGGACGGTTTCCATGGCCCCACCGTCCCTTCTACATCAGCGCGGCTCAATGAGCAGTTTGATTGCCGTGCGTTCTTCCCCATCGATAGTAATATCGATGAAGGCAGGAACACAGATGAGGTCCATCCCATGCGGTGCAACAAAACCACGGGCAATCGCTATCGCCTTCACGGCTTGGTTCAGGGCACCTGCACCAATGGCTTGGATTTCCGCCTTGCCATTTTCTCTCAATACACCTGCTAATGCTCCTGCTACAGAGTTTGGATTGGATTTTGTAGAAACCTTTAGTACATCCATTTTGAGACCCCCCATTGAGTATATTACTGTGTGAACAACATTCGATCACTACAATTTAAGTGTATTATAACACAAATTTTGAATTTGGCTAGTAAAGATTGTGCAAATGTTTGAATGGATAGCAAAAATTTTACTTAGAAGTCCCTAAAACGTGTACAAATTTATAAAATGATTAAGAAATAAACAAAATATTTATGTAAAATCATCCCTTGACTGGATAGAAACGGTGTTTCATGCCCGCTTCATAAGATCATAGAGATAGAGACTGCAAAGACTCTTTGCGTCGCAGATCTCCCCCGAAAGTACTCTTTCCTTGACCTCTTCAGGGGTCAGAATGACAACATTGAGGAACTCATCCTCGTCAGGATGCTGTTTTCCCGACGTGAGACCCGTTGCCGCATACAGATGAATCTGTTCATCCGTAAAACCCGGTGTCGTGAGGATGCTTGTTAATTTCTTGAAGTCCTTCGCCGTATACCCTGATTCCTCGGAAAGCTCCCGTTTGGCGCAGGATAAAGGAGCTTCGTCCCCTTCAATCTTTCCCGCCGGAATTTCATAAAGCACCTTTTTGACAGGATAACGGAACTGGCGAACAAAGATCATGCTGCCATCATCCAAAATCGGAAGAATGCCTACGGCACCTTGGTGGCGGATGAATTCCCGCTGGGATTCATGTCCATTAGGGAGTTGGACCCGATCCCGATAGACTTTCAGTAATCTCCCATTAAATATGAATTCGCTTTCAAGGGTACTTTCCCTTAATTTTTCATCGTCCATAGACAATTCTATTCAGCTCCTATCCACTATCATCGCATGTATCAATTTCCAAAATGCTGCTTTTCCTTTTCCGCCATAGCAAGCAATTCCTTGGCATTTTCCCGTGCAGATTCTGTCTGTTGGGTTCCACTCGTCATGCGCATGATTTCTTCAATACGGCCCGCCCGTGAAAGGATTGTCACTTCGCTGGCAGTCATTCCTTGATCACTGTTTTTGGCAATATACAGATGCTGATCGGCAAAGCAGGCAATCTGGGCCAAGTGGGTAATGCATAAGACCTGCCGCTGTTTGGCAATGAGAGCCATTTTTTCAGCCATCTTCTGGGCCGTGACACCGCCAACTCCCGTATCAATCTCATCAAAGATCATGGTTGGGACACCAAATTTGCGAAGCAGGACTGTTTTGGCGGCCAAAGCAAACCGTGAAAGCTCACCACCGGACGCAATTTTAATCAGCGGAGCCGGTTTCATGCCAGCATTGGCCGAAAAAAGGAAGGTGGCTTCATCTTGGCCATTTTTTCCGCAGTGATCCAATTTGGTGAAGCAGATGGACAGCGCGGCATGGGGCATCGCAAGATCATGGAGATGCGGCAGGATGTCCGCACAGAACCGTTCAGCCGCCGTTGTTCTCTTTTTTGTCAGTTCATCTGCTTTTTCCTGAAGAACCCCATCCAATTTTTTTTGAAGTTTTATGAGACGGTCAATCTCATCCTGCAGTGATTGGAGCTTTTCATAGTCTTTCCTTCCTCTATCTGCATAGGACAGGATTTCTTCCAAAGATCCCCCATATTTTTTCTTCAAATGATAGAGCAGGTCCAATCGGGTCTGGGCCTCTTCTAAGGTTTCCCGGTAATCTTCATCCCCGGAAAGGCGGTCCGAAAGGGTCTGTCTTACATCTTCAAGCGTCTCCCAGGACGAATCAAGTGTTTGGGCAAGATCCTCCACCGAAGGATCATAGACCGCTGCACTGGAAAGCGCGGTCTTCGCATCTGTCAAGGCGTCAAGGACGCCCTGAGTCCCTTCAACCCCGGAGAGGAGTTCGTGGGCACGGCTAAGGTCTCCCCTGACTTTATCCTGGTTGGAAAGTCGACGCACAGTTTCACGTAGCTCATCATCTTCGCCCAATTTAATCTGTGCGGCATCAATCTCTTTGAGCTCGTCTTCGAGGCGTGCCAGCTCCTCTTCCCGATGTTCATTCTTGCCTTCCCAATAAGACAAGGTTTCCCGCCCTTTTTGAGCGGCGTCAAAGGCCTCTTGATAGGCCTTCAGGGTTGGTGCCAGTTCTGGATCGTAGTGATGAAGGATAGCAAGGACAGCACCGGGTCGAAGCAGGGTCTGATTTTCGTGCTGCCCATGAATGTCCACAAGAAGGGCCCCCAAACGAGCGAGCGTCTTTACAGGAACTTGCGTATCATTGACAAAGGCCTGGCTTTTTCCCTGTGCGGAAACGCGGCGGCGTAAAAATAGGGTACCATCTTCTGCACTGAGCCCCAACTCAGACAAGAGGGCTTCCACGGAATGATTTCCTGTCACATCAAAAACAGCTTGGATCTGATAGGCATCGGCGCCCGTTCGAACCGCATCCGAAGGCGCACGTCCTCCAAGGACAATGCCTAATGCATCTATCAGGATGGATTTACCGGCACCGGTTTCTCCCGTAAAAACGTTGAATCCAGGGGCAAACCCAATCCGTACCTTATCAATCAGGGCAAATTGCTGCACTTCAAGGAATGTCAGCATCGCTGAGCCTCCTTAGCTCTTTTTCTGCATGATGCGGGTTTTGACAGTTTCCACATGGTCCCGCGAATCAATAATGAGCATGACCGTATCATCACCGCCCACGGTACCAAGGACCTCGCTCCAATTGAGATGGTCGATGGCATAGGCAACTGCCTGTGCCGTACCGGGAAGGGTATGGACCACAATAATGACTTCCGAAGAAACAACGGTCAGGATATAACTGCGAAGCATATCTTCCAAACGGTCCGTCGTAATGATTTGGTTATGTTCCGAAGGAAAACTATACTTATACCGTCCATCTTCATCGGGAACCTTAATCAAGACCATATCCTTGATATCCCTGGACACAGTGGCCTGCGTCACATTGAATCCCGCTTTTTTCAAGGCTTCTGCTAGATCGCTCTGGGTCTCGATGACTTGGGTCTTGATAATCTGTTTGATTGCTTCCTGTCTGGATAATTTCATGATTTCACTTCCTATACAATGGTCTGTCCTTCATTGCGAAGGAGCCGATCCTGCCAAGTTTCGTAATAGCGCAGAGGACTTAAGCGGGCAAACTTCGCATCAAAGGGGCAGCGCTCAACAATCACTTTCTGGGTCTTTTCAAGGCTTGCAATCGTCATTCCATCGGCAGATACAAGGATTTCCTCAAAAGGTGGATAAGGTTCGATTTCAATCGTATCCTTCATGGGAATGACGAGCGGACGCGCATGAAGGGCATGAGGACAAATGGGGGTAATGAGCATGACGGATAGACTGGGATGGACGACAGGTCCTCCTGCAGAAAGGGAATACGCCGTCGACCCTGTCGCCGAAGCAATGATGATACCATCAGAAGGAAAATTCGCTGAAGGCTGACCGGCAATGCGCATACGAAGACGGGTCAGTCGGGAACGATCGGCACTTTCAAGGACCATATCATTAAGGGCATGACCTTTTTTGATAATCTTGCCAGCTTCCCAAATGGAAAGCTGGAGCATGCTGCGTTTTTCGATGGTGTACGCCCCATCAGCCAATTTTTTGAGCACCTTTTCCAGATCAGGGAAACAGGCTTCCGTCAGGAATCCAACCTTACCCATATTGACCCCAATGAGCGGCACTTGCAGGGGTGTCACATAACGGGCGGCCCGTAAAATGGTTCCATCCCCGCCCAGTGTCATAGCAAAATCAAGGCGGCTGAGACTTGCCGGATCTTCTTGGTCGTACCCTGGCACGCCGAACTCCTCTGCAATTTCCAAAGGAAAAGCAACCTTGATTTTGGCATGTTCTGCCGCCTTGACTACAGCCGGCAGGGCATTTCGAACGTTTTCTTTATTGAGGTTCGGGAAAATGCCAACCATCCATTCTCTCACGTCAATCCCCCCTCTTATAGAAGAAAAAGATGGGATTCAGTCACCACTTTTTGGGGATCTGAATCAGAGACAGCATCGCTGCCCTCTTTTCCTAGATATAATAGATATTCAATATTGCCTTCCGGTCCCTTGATGGGAGAATAGGAAAGGCCTTTGGGAACAAAACCGATTTCCCGGGCAAAACCGAGTACCTTTTGAATCACTTCCAAATGAACTTTTTGATCCCTCACAACGCCTTTCTTCCCCACATGTTCTCGACCAGCTTCAAACTGAGGTTTGATGAGGGCAATGAGAAACGCGTCGTTTTTCATGATCTTATAGGCTGCCGGAAGCACCTTATCTAAAGAGATGAAGGCCACGTCAATACTGACGGCATCGACTTGTTCTCCCAAGGAATCCGCTTCCAGGAAGCGGACATTGGTGCGCTCCATATTGACAACGCGCGAATCGTTTCTAAGTTTCCAGGCCAGCTGTCCATAACCGACATCGATAGCGAAGACCTTTTTGGCCCCGTGCTGCAATGCACAGTCCGTAAAGCCCCCTGTCGAGGCTCCCAGATCGGCCATGGTTTTTCCTTCCAAGGAAATAGGAAAGACTTCAAGAGCCTTGTTGAGCTTATATCCCCCACGGCTGACAAAAGGCAACTTCTTTCCTAAAAGGGTAATTTTGGCATCCGGCTTGACCATGGTTCCCGGTTTGTCGATTTTTTGATCATCGACAAGGACTTCCCCAGCCATAATAACCGCTTGGGCTTTACTTCTTGATTCAAATAAGCCCTGTTCCACAAGGAAAAGATCGAGCCGTTCTTTTTTCATTGTTCAAGAGCCTCCCTTTCGATTTCTTGATAGGCGGTTAAGATTCGTTCCACAAGGTTGTCCTCATCTAGCCGGACATCCCGCAGAAGAAACTCTCGTTTCCCATGGGAAACAAATTCGTCAGGAATCCCGAGAGTAAGGACGCGGCAATCCCCTAAGCGATTTTCTTGATTCAGATAGGAAATGATGCCTTCACCATAACCGCCGCAGAGCGCATTTTCTTCGAGCGTCACAATAAGCTTGACCTTTCTGGAGGCTTCCAGGAGCGCCTCTTGATCCAGCGGTTTGATAAAGCGTCCATTGACGACCCCCACAGAGAGCCCCTTGGCACGCAGGCGTTTGGCTGTCAGCTTCGCAGCTTCGACCATGGTTCCCACAGCCCAGAGATCGATCTGGGACCCTTCCTGAAGGCGTTCACTCCGGCCAATGGGGAGCGTATGAAGGGATTCAGTCACGGGCACGCCGACACCGCTGCCGCGGGGATAACGAATAGCACAGGGACCTTCATACTCAGTCGCGGTATAGAGCATATGGCGGAGCTCATTTTCATCTTTCGGTGCCATGATAACAAAATGAGGCATGAGCCTGAGATAGGAGCAGTCAAAATTCCCATGGTGCGTGGCCCCATCATCCCCTACAATACCGGCGCGATCCAGACAGAGCGTAAAAGGAAGCTCCTGGATGGCAACATCATGAAGAAGCTGATCAAAAGCACGCTGCGCAAAAGTCGAATATATGGCAACCACGGGATGGTATCCATTTGCCGCAAGGCCTGCCCCCATCGTAACAGCATGCTGTTCAGCGATGCCTACATCAAAGTAGCGGTCAGGATGAACTCTTTGAAAAGCGTCAAGTCCCGTCCCTTCCGGCATGGCCGCCGTGATTGCGACAAGGTTTCGGTTTTTATCGGCCAGCTGGATGAGCGTCTTGCTAAAAATACTGGTATAAGTTGGCGGGGCGTCTTTTTTCGTGATTTTTTCCCCTGTTGCCACAACAAAAGGTCCTGTACCATGGAATTTATTTGGGCTTTTTTCGGCAGGGGCATAGCCCTTTCCCTTTTTTGTAAGGACATGGATGAGCACTGGTTCCGTCAGATTCTTGGCTTTTTGCAAAGTCTCTACAAGAGAAGGGATATCATGTCCGTCCACAGGTCCCAAATATTTAAAACCCAGGTCCTCAAAAAACATCCCTGGCACAAAGAAGTACTTCAGGGAATCCTTGAGTCGACCAACGGTCTTGGCTACGTGGGTGCCAATGGAAGGAATGGCTTTAAGCACGCCTTCTACATCGGCCTTGACTCGGGAGTAGGCCGGGTCTGTGCGCAGTTCCGTCAAGTAGGAGGACAAGGCTCCCACGTTGCGAGAAATGGACATTTCATTGTCATTTAATATGACAATGAGTTTTTTCTTGAGGTCCCCCGCATGATTAAGCCCTTCCATGGCTTCCCCGCCCGTTAGGGCCCCATCCCCGATGACAGCAATGACATTGTAATCATCACCAGATAGATCACGGGCACAGGCCATGCCAAGGGCTGCTGAAATAGAGGTGCTGGCATGCCCCGTTCCAAACGCATCACAAGGATTTTCGCTGCGTTTTGGAAAACCGCAGAGGCCGCCATAGGTGCGCAGGGAAGGGAAATCCCGGAGACGCCCCGTCAGGATCTTGTGTATATAGGACTGATGGCCTACATCCCAGACAATTTTGTCACGGGGAACAGAAAAGACACGGTGCAGGGCAATGGTCAGTTCAACAACACCCAGGTTAGGCGCCAGATGTCCACCGTTTTTTGAAACAACGTCAATAATGAGGCTGCGGATTTCAGCACATAGCTGAGGAAGCATGGAAGGATCGATTTTTTTTAAATCTTCCGGCGAATGGATTTCTGAAATGAGTGACATGAAACGCCTCCTTTCGCAGGCACGAAAGTTCTATAAGGATCTATTTCTTGCGATTGTACAGATGCCGTGCAATCGCAAGGAGCGGTTCCGCCCTTTCGCCAAAAGGTTCCAGGGTAAGTTCTGCTTTCTTTAGGGTATCAAGGGCCATGGCTTTGGCTCCTTCCAAGGTAAAAAGACTGACGTAAGTGGATTTGTGCATCTTTTCATCCATTCCAGCCATTTTCCCCATGATTTTGCTGTCCCCTTCCACGTCGAGGATATCATCCGTAATTTGGAAGGCAAGTCCGAAAAAGGTGGCAAATTTCGTAAGGGCATTGACTTCATCCTTGCTGCCGCCGCCCAAAAGGGCCCCGCTGCGGATAGCCGCAATAAAGAGCGCTCCCGTTTTGGCTTCATGGAGCTGTTTCATCTCAGCAGGCTCGAGGTGCTTTTCCTCAGCATTAATATCAAGAGCCTGCCCGCCGACCATGCCTTCCGGACCGGCACAGCGTGCGATGAGGTGGATGATTTCCACCATAAGGGCCGGATCGACACCCTTTTGCTCTGTCATAACCTCAAAAGCCTGGGTCAAAAGACCATCACCAGCAAGAACAGCCATGGCCTGACCAAAAACCTTGTGGTTTGTAAGGCGCCCCCGCCGGTAATCATCATTGTCCATTTCCGGGAGGTCGTCATGAATCAGGGAATAGGTGTGAATCATTTCAAGGGCGGACGCAAGGGGCAGAAAATCAGTGCCTTTTCCACCGACAGCATCGGCAGCCGCCATGAGAAGAATCGGACGGAGCCGCTTTCCGCCGGCAAGGGCACTGTAAGCCATGGCTTCATCGACGCGGCTGATGGCGCCCACGCCAATCCGGATTTTAAGGAACCCATCAACAAGTTCGGACCGTTCCTTTAGATAGGTTGAAAGATCCATCATGCATCCTCCTCTGGGAAGAGTTCCAGTTTTACGTCTCCTGAAGTCGTTTCCGTCACTTTCTGCACTTCCTGTTCGACTTTCTTGAGTGCTGCCCCGCATTGAGCAGAAAGGGTCATGCCTTCCTTGTAGAGCTTCACCGTATCTTCAAGGGGAAGATTGCCGCTTTCAAGCGCTTCTACAATCTCCTCCAGCCGTTTCATATTGTCTTCAAACGTTGCCTTTTTGGCAGCCATATCAGGATTCCTCCTTTTTACTCACAATACTCCTCAGGACCCCATCCTTGAAATAGGTCTTAATGGTGTCCCCTTCCTTAAGGGTTCCCATAGAGGACAGGATCTTGCCCCCTGGCCCTTCCGTCATAGTATAGCCTCGTTCTAAAACTTTTTGTGGATCAAGGAGCTGGAACTTAACGCTCACTTCCTTGAGGCGCTGCTGCGTTTCAGACAGGGTATAACGGAAGTGAAGGTCAAGATCCTTCGTAAGACGGGTCAAATGGTCTTGATGCCTTGCAACAAAAACCTCGGGATGGCGGAAGAACCAGTGGTCCCGCAGTTTCATAAGGCGCATGGTCTCCCGTTCCAAGCGGCGGCTGAAACTTGTGGAAAGGGACTGCCCCAACTGATCAAGCCGCTGGGACTGTCCTTCTGTAAGCCGCTCGGGATAGCGAAAGACTGGTCGCTGCAAAACGCCGTCAAGGCACTGGCGTTCCATCGCCAAGCGGTCCGCAACTGCCTTTTTGAGACGCAGGTTCAATTTTTCGTAGGACGCAATGTCCTTACTGCGGTCAGGCACGGCAAATTCAGCCGCCTGGGACGGCGTTGCAGCCCTTTTATCGGCCGCAAAATCAGAGAGAGTAAAATCGATTTCATGACCAACGGCAGAAATGATGGGAATCCTTGAAGCCGCAATGGCCCGGACCACCTTTTCATCATTAAAGGCCCAGAGGTCTTCCATGGACCCACCGCCACGGCCGACAATCAGGACGTCACAAAGATTGTGCCGATTCATGAAATGGATGCCTGCTGCAATTTCGGGCGGTGCTTCCTTGCCCTGGACCTTGACAGGATAGAGTCGGATCTTAACCGAAGAATCACGCCGACCGGCAACTTTGATGATATCGCGGATGGCCGCACCATCGGCACTTGTCACAACGCCGACGATGCGTGGTGAAACCGGGATGGGTTGCTTCCTGGTTTCGTCGAAAAGGCCTTCTGCAGACAGCTTCTGCTTCAGGGCTTCATAAGCCGCCATAAGGTCTCCTGTCCCTACAGGCATAAGCATATCAACATAAAATTGATAGACCCCATCCCGCTCATAGACATCAATACGGCCGATACCCACAACCTGGTCCCCATCGCGGGGAAGCTTCTTAAGGCGTTGAGCGGCCCCTTTGAACATAACGCACTTGATGAGCCCTTTACTATCCTTGAGATTAAAATAGCAGTGACCCGACGCATACCGCCTGAAATTGGAAACTTCGCCTTGGATCTGGAGATTGGCGAAGGTAGGATCCTTATGTATCAGTTCCTTTAAGGAGAGATTAACTTCAGAAACAGTAAACACCTTACCGAAGATCATGGGCGTTCCCTCTTTCCTTGAGGACTCCAAGCCATGCATTGCCGATTGCACCATCAGTGCTGCAGATAGGGTCAGCCGTAAGAAGAGCAATGCCCTTTCCCGACAGATGAGTCCTCAGTTCTTTTCGAATATAGAGATTGGCGCTGACGCCGCCAACAAAAAGCACTTCCGTAAGTTTGTGCACTGCACAAAGATGACTGATTGTATGATAAAGACCTTTGGCAATGGCATGAAGCGTACCCAAGGCAATTTCGCTGCCCTTTTCCCCTTTTTCAATCGCTCGCAGGGCAGCTGTGGCAGGACCCGAAAGGCTCATGCATCCTTCTTCGAACCAGACTTTGAGAGGATAAGGACGGACTGCTTCCTGTGCCAATTTTTCCAGTTGGGGACCACATGGGAAAGGAAGGCCCAAAGCGACTCCCACGCGATCAATCATTTGTCCGGCATGAAGATCGATGCTGGTCCCGCAAGGCGTAAGGATGATCTCACCGTTTGCGCTCCTTTCAGCAAGGAGAAGGTCCGTCGTTCCTCCGGAAACATGAACCAAAAGACAGCGCGCCGGCGGCCGGCGGCGAAGTCCCCAGAGACCAGCAAACATATGGTTATGTTGATGAGTAGCCGCAATAAGAGGCACGTCCATGAAGTGACTTAAACTGCGTGCCATGCCCCAGCCCACCAAAAAGGCAGGCATATAGGATTCCTTGAGTGGTCTTGGCCGCTCGGAAGCGACAATGGCAGAAAGCCGTCCCTGTGTGAGATCGATGCGTTCCAAAAGATCTGGCAGGGCCCGCATATGCTGAAAAACCATTTCTGATTGGGACAGCCCACGGCGGCCCTCTTTTACACGAAGAAGGCGCCGCTCATCAAAAAGCAGCGCACCCGTTCCATCCATAAGGGCTGCACTTGTCGTATAGCAGCTCGTATCAATGCCAAGGACAAGGTCAGTCTTTTCCATGATTTCTCACTAGTGTCCCCAAGAGGCCATTGATGAAATGGGGAGAGTCATCTCCGCCATAGATTTTGGCAATCTCCACCGCCTCACTGATGGCAATGGCAGGAGCAATCTTTTGAGGACTGAAATACATTTCAAAAGCAGCCATGCGGAGCAAATTTCGGTCAACTCCGGCCATGCGCTTGACTTTCCATTCATCTGAAAGGGTATCAAGGACACTGTCAATGGCCTCAAGATGCTCGCGAGTCCCCGTAACCAAGGCTGCCGCATAGTTTTCATCATCTTTGGGAAGTGCTGGCGTATCCTCATCTTCAAGCAGGGCTTTCACGGTATCAAGGGGAGATACATCCGTCGTGAAATCAAGGGAAAACAAGCTCTTCATTGCAAGTGTACGTGCTTCTCTTCTACTCATAATATCCTCATTTCCATCTAGTTAGATTTCCGCGTCAAAGGGCGCGGTACCATTCAATCATCTACGGTAAGGCGGCAGCAAATTATCAAGAAGATCGACAAAGTCCTCTCCTTCGTCCATCCGGTTGCCGATATAAAAGCCAAGACCTATGCAGATCAACAGGAATACGGCCCTAAAGAACCCTAGCAAAATGAAGAGGATTCCCACAAATAGACCTACCCCAGCACCAATGACACGCCACCGGCTGGTTTCCATGATATTTCTAAAGATTTCTTGCCACATGGTTCAGGCCCCCTACTCTTTTGCCTTGATGTGTTTGAAATAAAGTTCCACATCGCTGACTTCCACACCGATGACGGTCAAGATATTTTTCTTCACCGTGCGGCGAACTTCTTCCGTCGTATCCGGAATATTGATGCCCGGTTCAATGGAAGCGTTGATGCGGACTTCAATCTGCTGGCCATTCATCTTGACCTTGGCCTTGGCACCATGGACACCATAAACGTCATTTGTGAAACTGGCAATATAATCTTCCATGGCGCGCTGACTCACGTGGATCTGGCCTTCGTGCTCCGTATCAATAGTCAAACTGCTGCTGGATCCACGACTCCAGCCCGCAACAAGAAGACGGAGGCTCATCATAAAGAGGACAGCCCCGCCCACCGTGTATTCCCAACGGCCTGGAATCCGGCTGGCAAAGGCAACAAACTCATCAAGCGGCACCAGATTCAAACTGACAATCATAATGAGGACAGCGGCTACGCCTAAGCTGCAGGTATAAAGCGTCAAAATGATGCGGTCAATGATACTCATGCGTTTACTCCCGAAGCCTCTTGGCTTACTGTTTCTTCATTTTGTTCCTTGGCAGAGGAATCCGCACCCTTACCCTCAGGGTCCTTCATTTCCTGCTTCAAGGAGGCTTCTTCCCTTGCTGCTTCCTTATAGCGTTCTTCCAGGGTATCTATATCACCTTTTCCTGAGAGGCCTTCCATTTTGTCCTTTCTGACGCCTTCCACATGGATATCCACGGCCGTCACTTCATAGCCTGCCATATTTTCCACTGCGTCCTTGACTTTTTCCTGAAGTTTGATGGCCACATCGGGAATATTATAACCATAAGTGATGATGACATGGACCTCAACACGGACCGTTCGGCCTTCTGTAAACACCTTGATGCCTTTGGAAAAGTTCTGTTTTCCCAGCATTTCATTGATTCCGCCGCGGATCCCGCCACTCATGCCGTACACACCGGGTACTTCGGAAGCCGCAAGTCCTGCGACAATGGACAGGACCTCATCATCGACATGGATGGAACCCATGTCATCCGTCTCAGGGGAAACTTTTGTTCCATCCTGCAGCATTTCAAGTTCCTTGTTATCGCTCATCAATTTCACCTCAGATGAAAGAATATACGTGAAACCATGTTGGTATCAAATAATTATAACACAGGCGGCTTATCTTTCCAATGACCTAGAGGGGGATTTTACGCCATGAAAAAGTGTTCGTTGCTTTCTCCTTTCAAGCTGAAATCAGCCCTTTTGCCCATAAAAAAAAGCACGGACCACCTGGAGCTGATCCGTACTTTTTATGTTAAATTTAGCGAATCCCGGCACAGAAGTTGATGAACCAGGTAATGATGATGGCATTCGTAATGTTGCTAAGGAACCCACCAATAACTGGTACAACAAAGAAGGCCAGTTTGGAATATCTGTACTTGTCGCAGACAGTCTTCATGGTCGTCATGGATACAGGCACAGCCCCTGTACCAAATCCCGTATGGCCAACAGCGATGATAGCGGCATCGTAGTTCTTACCGCAAGCATAGAAGTCGACAACATAGCAGTAGATAAGGATCATGACCACCTGGGCAAGGAGCATGACAACCATCGGGCCAGCAAGACCAGCAAGCTGCCACAGCTTCATGGAGATGATGGACAAGGAAACGAATAGTCCCAGGGAGAATTCACCGACCGTATCGATGCCTTCATACAAAGATTCCGGTGTATCTTTCTTGCTGTCCAGATACAGACGAACAAGGATACCAGCCAGCATGGTGCAGACATGGATTGGGAAGCTGATCTTCAGGGATTTCAAGATTGCCATGAAGACAGCGCCTAAGCCCAAGCAGAAACACATCAGGAACATGGCTTTTACGATATCACCCTTGAACATCGGGGTCCCAACTTCTTTCCCCGTTTCCTGTGCTTTTTCAGCCTGTCCGTCAAGAGCAGGATCTTCCAGATGATGACGTCTAATGATCCAACGGCCAAAAGGACCGCCAATCATGCAGCCTGCAATCAAACCGAAAGTTGCGGAAGCAATTGCAACTTCCATTGCAGCAGAAGCACCTTGAGCAACGGCCAGAGGGGCAAATGCGGCTGCGTTGCCATGACCGCCCGTCATCGGCGTGGAACCCGTCATCAGGGCAATCAAGGGATCAACACCCATGGCGACACCAATCCCCACGGAAAGGACATTCTGCAAAATGGCAAGGACGGCAGCAGAAATCGTAAAGATGATGACAAGTTTCCCACCCTTTTTCAAAAGGGAAAGACTGGCTGCGGCGCCGCTTGCAGCAAAGAAAATACAGTAAAAGAGGCTGTTTGCGACTTTGTAGTCGAAACTCAGCTCTGCCACCCCGGTTTCATAAAGCACCAGGGAAATCAGGGAAATAATTGTGCCGCCGACGACAGCACCCGGCAGGCAGTACTTTCTTAAGAATGGAAATTTTTGACGGCACCAGTTACCGAGCCAAATGGCAATGACGGCAAGGGCCAACGATTGGAACATGTCAAGCTTAATTGCTAGACCACCCATGAATAAAACCCCCTCAAATTATTGTGGAAACGGATTCCAGCATTCCATCTCCTTTCCTACAGAACCTATTATAACAATTAGACTTTTTGAGCACAAGCAAAATTCAGAGTATTTTATATATAATCAGATAATCATACATATATTAAATTCATCATTGAGAAAATAATTTACACTGTATAGGCAACTAGGAATTTTTGAAAAAGGGGTATATTGTCACAACGAATGATTGAAGGCCGGTAAATACCTTTGAACCAGCAAACTGTCTTTTTCCCCCCCCCAAAAAAAATCAGAAAAACGCCCATGGCTGCCATGGGCGTTTCCTCACACGTAATCTGAGCTTTCTTATTTCGTCTGTCCCTTAACGGGCGTATTCTTAGCAATGAGATCAATAAAAATGAGGTCTTCATCTTTATCGTTTCTGAGGGCGTGGCTTTCACCGGGACCAGCAATTGTGACGGAACGAGGACCGACAACCGTTTCCTTTCCCGCTCCATCCGTGAATACGCCTTCACCAGATAGGATAATGTAGGTATCATCATTATCCACATGTTTGTGCATGCCAATGGAAGCGCCCTTTTTCAGCGTCATCCGGCCAATCTCCTTGATGGCCTGATCCTGTGTCGCAGCTTCCCGACGGAAAGCAAAACGACCAAACAAAATGCCCGTTCCTTTACCCGCGCCCGCTTTTTCTACATTCTTCTCAAACTGTGCGGAAACAGGGAAGTATTGGGTGGTTCCCTCTTTAGCCATCTTAGAAAGATCGGCACTGTCATTTTTAGCAATGATATCAAGGAAAACCAAATCCTCCTTGCCAAGGTTGGCTAGCCCATGAGTCTGACCAGGACGGGCAATGGTCATATCGCCGGCACCGACCACCCAGGCATGGCCATTGCCATCCGTAAAAATGCCTTTGCCTGAAATGATGAGATATGCGTCTTCATTATCCTTGTGCGTGTGACTGCCAATATAGGATCCAGGTTTCAGCGTCATCTAGCCGATTTCCTTGATGGCGTCCGTTTTCAGGGCCTGTTCCCTGCGGAAAGCAAAATCACCATGGAGCACGCCTTGTCCGCCGCCAGCTCCATTGACGTCCTTCACAAAAAGGTTGTCTTCCACATAGCACTGGCCATGTTTTTCCGGTACCAGCTGGGACGGTGCTGGTTTTGCATAAACCGTACCAGCCGTCATGAGCGCTGCAGCGAGACAAAAAGCCATCCAGTTTCGTTTCATAGTCACTCCTCCTATCTTCTAGAAACGCTTTACTAAAACCATTGTAGTCCTCTATTTTTCAGAATTCAAGAAACTTTCTCATTTTATGACAAGAAGTAGGAAAAATTGAAGAAGGGTGCCGCTTTTTTACTGAAGCCCTTGTTCTTTTAGGATAGTTGGGAATAAAATGCAGGCAATACCCCGATCTACTGGCAGCACCAATGTAATAGAGGTGCCCTCGATGCAGCACGAATGCTGAATGATCGTCCTTGAGGCGAATGTTTTTCTCGAAATCAAAACGATGTGACGGAACCGCTTCTAACCCGTGCCCCTCTAAAAAAAAGATGATCCATATCTCCAGAAATGGGCCCTCAGGCAGGATGACTTCTCTCACCTCTTGAATGGTCAGTTTTGCCGTGAAACCTGGGACGTCAACAGCCGTTATATTTGCATGGCCTTTAGGGCGGTTCCATCACTGCATGGCTGGACGAAGGAGGCACATATGAGGATTGCCTACTCCCAATGATGGGATAAAACCCGAGATCCTCAAGGATCGTAGGCATCGATATTCCCGAAACGGATAAGAAGCAGGCATGGCGTTATCAAGAGGACTTCACGAACCGAAAAGATGATGCCTATACTTAGTTGACGTCCTGCAAAAAAGGCCCAATGAAACCGTTTGACACGGCCGCATCGGGTCTTTCGTTACTTTATCGATCAAAGGTCAGCGCATAGGTAATGATATGATCCTTATAGGATACAGAAATCTGTCCATCCAGGAGGGCGACCATCTCCTTTGCCATGGATAAGCCAATCCCGTAGCCAGGAATGGTGCTGTCATGGGAACTGTCACCGCGATAAAACCGCTCAAAATAATGAGAATAGTCCTCTCCTTCCCCTTTGGCATAAGCATTGGAAATAGCAATGACAAAACCTTGTTTGCCCCTTCGGGTCAGCGACGCTGCAATGGTTCCTTTGGCGTCACAGTATTTGACCGCATTATCCATGAGGATATTGATCAGCTCCACAAGGGAACGCTGGTCCGTCATAACAGGAAGGGTATCCGGTGCGGTTAGGGATAGGGTCTTATCATCCGCTTTGACAAGAGGCCTGAACTGCTCCACCGTATCCTTGAAAAGAGGCGTCAAATCCAGCTCCTCTTTCTGCAGGTCTTCCTTACGTTTTTCGCCCATCTTCGAAAGGGTGATGAGGCTCGAGATGAGGCGGGAAAGGCGCTTGACCTGCGTCAGGATATTGGCCGTCCACTCACTCTTTCCCTGAATGAGTTCCAAGGCTTCCGTATTGGCAGAAATGATGGCAATCGGGGTCTTGAGTTCATGGCCAGCATTGGTAATGAAACGCTTCTGGTTTTCCATATTATCGACGAAGGGCCGGATGATAAGGTTGCAAAGCCCGGTCAGGACAAGGACATAAACCAGAATGCAGCCAATACCAAAGCGCAGGGAATACCGGACAAAGCTTTCCACAGCTGCCACGTCCTTTGTAGAATCCATAATGACAATACGGTATTGATGATTGTCAAGGGGCGTCACCATATAGCTGTAACTTGCCCGGTTCTTGCGAAAGATTCCCCGATCCCTCTGTGATTCGATGACGCTCCGGACAACTTGGACCGCCTCACTTTCACTAAAGGAAGCAATGCGGGAAAGGTTGACATCTTCTACATTGCCGAGGCGGTCGAGAACAATACTAAAATAACGGATCTGATAGATCGATTCCGGGGAATCATTGTACCAGTCCGGATCCTCAATCCAGGAAGAGGGCCGTTCTCCTTCCCGCCGCGGCAGCTGCCCTCCATTTTCGGAGATACTTGTGAGGAGCGAAAAAACGGAGTGCTGCATACGCATATAGGAAATGGTATTGATGAGCCCCAACGCGCCAACCACAATGATGATAACGGCAAGAGTGCCTACGAGAATGAATTTGCGCCGCAGACGCTGGATTTCAGCCATTTGCGGCCTCCTGGGAAACAAGGCGGAAACTGCCATTTTCCTCACCTTCTATGGTGCAATGGCTGCCGATGGCCCGAAGTTTCTCCCGTAGATAAGAAATATATATCCAGACCACGCCAGGACCTTTTTCTTCCTCATCCTGCCAGACATGGGAAAGGAGCAGCTCCGTTGAAAGAGTTTTTCCTTCATTGAGCATGAGTAGTTTCATCAGGGCCGTTTCCTTAGCCGATAAGCGAACACTGCTGGTACATGAAAGTTCCCCTTCACCGACCTTAAGGGTAAGCGTACCCGTTGTGAGATCTTCCCTGTCCTTCTGACGGCGCCGCGTCATGGAACGGATGCGGGCAAGCAGTTCCCCCATGGCAAAGGGTTTCGTCAAGTAATCATCAGCGCCAGCATCTAGTCCCATGATACGGTCATCGACTTCTGATTTTGCCGTAAGAAAGATTGCCGGCGTTTCATTGCCGCTTTGCCGGATTTCGGAAAGAGCCGTTACGCCATCTTTAATGGGCATCATAATATCAAAGATGAGACAGTCATAGGGCTTTTGCGCAGCCGCTTCGACAGCTTCCGCCCCATTTTGCACAGTATCCACCGTATAGCCTGAATGGGTAAGGACAGCAGAAATGGCCATGCTCATGGCTTTTTCATCTTCAGCAAGCAAGATATTCATCCCTTAAGACTCCTTTTTATGATTTTTGCGGATGAGGTGGGAAATGGTCTGCATGGAAAGATCACAGGCCGCAAGCTCATCAGCACAGCGTTTCAATTCTTCGATGATAAGGGCAGGATCTTCAATATCCTGTTTGTATTTCACTTCATGTTCCAAACTTGCCCAGGAATCCATGGCAATGGTCCGCAGCTGCAGCTCCGCAAAAAAACGGCCTGGATTCTTTCCATCGATGTCTTCAAAAGGGGCCGTCACTTCAATAATGATGTGGTAACTGCGGTATCCATTCGGTTTTACGTGACTGATATAGTCTTTTTCCTTGATGATCCGGCAGAAAGGAAAGCTGCGGATGGCCTCAAGGTTGGTATAGATATCATCGATAAAACGACAGACAATCCGAATACCAATGGCATCATTTAGTTCCCGCAGAGCGGAGCGAGCCGATACGGGAAGCCCCTTTCTCACACACTTTTCGTTCATGCTGTCAATGCTTTTGACACGGTAAATCAAATGCTCATAGGCTGGCTCCCCTGTTCTTTCCTTGCAGACACGGCTATAGTCTTCAATTTTTCCAACAAGATAGGTCATGACGCGCTGCAGGGTCGGCTGCCAATCGGCATAGGATGGATTTTGTTGTGTCATAGTGGCATGGACCTCCTTTTACGGTTCTTTCTTTATTGTATCATAGCAGGTAGTCCCAAAAAGGAAATAATCTGAAACAAAATGAGCACAGTGAAGAAAAGGGATAAGGGAAACCTGTTCCCTTACCCCCTTTCCCCCGATTGATCCCCTATCAATGAAAAAGACACAGGATCACGTTGAGCACAATACTAACAACAATACAGCTGACAACAGGAAAATAGAAACTGCCATGCTTTCCCGTAATCGAAATGTCCCCCGGCAAATGCCCCAATGGGAGGAAATGGGGGCCAAACTCCACAAAAAGACCTATCACGACAAATAGGATGCCAATGGTAATCAGCAATCGACCCATGGATGCGCCCTCCCCCTTTTTAATTTACGCCCGGAAAGGCAGATACATACTGAATAGTAATATCAGGGAAACTATTGACGAATTGGACCGTAAAGTCCTCACCATATTCAACAAACTGCCACTCTCCAATTTCATCCGGGAAATAGTCAACCACTTTCACTTTAAGGTCAGGGAAAGCATTGACGACCTTGACCTTGATATCGGCATTATATTCAACAATGCGTACCTTCCCACTGAGACGAATCTTTCCAAAATACCCATCCCTGGATACACCAGAAGTCCATCCGGTAAGCGGCAGGGCAAAGACGAACAGTAACAGGCAAAAAGCAGACAGTATGCGTTTTTTCATCGGCCTTCCCTCCTTTCTCTTATTATAACAGAAATATGCCCTAAAAAAAGAGGATAAGGGAGAGTTATTCTACCCATAAAAAAACTGTGAAGAAAGACGACACGCATTCTTCACAGCCAGTTGTACACTTATTTAGGATAATTATTGGACGTACTGTCCTTAAGAACGACGTCATGGGCTCCACCTTCGACAAGGCTGGTTGCAGAAACAAGGGTCAATTTTGCTTTTTTCTGCAGCTCAGGAATCGTAAGCGCCCCACAGTTGCACATGGTAGAGGAAATCTTGGCAAGAGTGACACCGACGTTTTCTTTTAGCGGCCCTGCATAAGGAACATAAGAGTCTACGCCTTCAACAAAGGAGAGTTTCTTATCTCCGCCCAGGTCATACCGCTGCCAATTGCGGGCACGGGCAGAACCCTCACCCCAATATTCCTTCATATACGTGCCGTTGATATTGACACGCTTGGTAGGGGATTCATCAAAGCGGGCAAAATAGCGTCCCAGCATAATGAAATCAGCCCCCATGGCAAGGGCGAGGGTCATGTGATAGTCATAGACAATCCCGCCGTCCGAGCAGATTGGCACATAGATTCCTGTTTCTTCAAAGTATTCATCACGGGCTTTGGCTACTTCGATGACAGCCGTTGCCTGACCGCGGCCAATCCCCTTTTGTTCACGGGTAATGCAGATGGAGCCGCCGCCAATACCAATCTTGATGAAATCGGCACCCGCTTCAGCCAGGAAGCGGAACCCTTCCTTATCAACAACGTTGCCGGCACCAACCTTCACCTTGTCGCCATACTTGTCACGAATCCACTTGAGGGTCCGTGCCTGCCATTCACTGAATCCTTCGGAAGAATCGATGCAAAGGACATCAGCACCAGCTTCGACAAGGGCTGGAACACGCTGTTCATAATCCCGGGTGTTGATCCCGGCACCAACCATATGGCGCTTCTGACCATCAAGAAGCTCCAACGGATACTGTTTGTGAGTCTGGTAATCTTTCCGGAAGACCATATAAAGCAGATTTCCGTCTTTATCAATAATGGGAAGGGTGTTGAGTTTGTTATCCCAAATGACATCATTGGCTTCTTTAAGCGTTATGTCCGCATCGCCAACCACCATTTCAGAAACTGGCGTCATAAAGTCCTTGACAAGATCCGTCATATGCATGCGGCTGACACGATAGTCACGACTTGTTACGATACCTTCGAGGTGACCATGGCCGGAACCATCGCTTGTAACTGCGACGGTAGAGTGTCCCGTTTTTTCCTTTAAGGCAAGAACATCGGCCAGGGTGCTGTCTGGGCGAAGATTGGAATCACTTACGACAAATCCCGCTTTATAGCTTTTTACGCGAGCAACCATCGCGGCTTCGCTTTCCACAGATTGAGATCCATAGATGAAGGACAGGCCCCCTTCACGGGAAAGGGCCACCGCCATCCCATCATCGGATACGGACTGCATAATAGCAGAAACAAGGGGAATGTTCAGGCTAAGGGCCGGCTTTTCACCCTTTTTAAACTTTACCAGAGGGGTCTTGAGACTTACGTTCGCAGGAATACATTCGCTGGAAGAGTACCCAGGGACCAACAGATATTCACTAAAAGTATGCGCAGGTTCATCATAAATGAATGCCATTCTCATTCCTCCTTGAAGATATTTTCCCTATTTTATCACTACACTGTCACAAATGCAACAGTTATTTTACAAATTCCCCGTTTCCCGTCTTAAAAGGCGAGATATGGGAAGGAACGGCCCGAAGGCCGTTCCTATGATCAATCAGCGGTTCAGCGCTCTCCAGGCAATATCTTTACGATATTGGGCCCCTTCGAAATGAATGCGTTCTACAGCACCGTAAGCGCGTTCCTTTGCTTTTGCGATTGTTTCATCGACAGCCGTCACTCCGAGAACCCGGCCGCCATTTGTGACAATCTGCCCGTCCACTTCCTTGGTTCCTGCATGGAAGACCACGACATCTTCGAGCTTGGACGCTTCCTCAAGACCCGTAATGGCGATGCCCTTGGGATAGGAACCAGGATAACCGCCGCTTGCCTTGACAACACAGACAGCAGCACCAGATTTCCATTTCACCATATCAGGACGAAGGGCTCCTGTTGCGCAGGCATACATCACTTCTGCGAGGTCCCCGTCGAATAAAGGCAGGACGGCCTGGGTTTCCGGATCGCCAAAGCGGCAGTTGAATTCAACGACCTTGATGGAATCCCCACTGATCATGAGACCTGCATACAGACAGCCAGAATAAGGCCGTCCTTCCTTTTCCAAAGCATCAATGACAGGACGAATAATCGTATCCAGAGTCTTTTGCTTAAGGGCCTCTGTCATCACGGGTGCTGGGGCATAAGCGCCCATGCCACCCGTATTGGGCCCCTTATCCCCATCAAAGACCCTCTTATGGTCTTGGGCTGGAATCATAGGAACAATGGTCTTGCCATCGGTAAAGCACAAAAGGGAACATTCCTCCCCTTCCATAAATTCCTCGATGACAACGCGGCTCCCGGCACTTCCAAAACGATGCTCTTGCCCCATCATTTCTTCCAGCGCTTCCAGCGCTTCTTTTTCCGTCATCGCGACAACGACACCTTTACCGGCAGCAAGTCCATCGGCCTTGATGACGATCGGGGCCCCTTTTTCGCGAACGTAAGCCTTCGCTTCATCCAAGGAATCGCATACCTTGAAAAATGCCGTAGGCACGTGGTACTTTTCCATCAGTTCCTTGGAAAAGATCTTGGATCCTTCAATCTCTGCCGCCTTGGCCTTAGGCCCAAAGGCCTTGAGCCCATGAGCTTCAAAGACATCGACGAGACCCGCTACAAGGGGTGCTTCAGGCCCCACTACGGTCAGGTCGATGGCATGCGTTTCGGCCCACTGGGCCAGACCTTCAAGATTGGTCACATCCATGGGAACGCATTCTGCCAATCCCATCATCCCCGGGCCGCCAGGAATCGCATAGAGCTTCTTCACCTTAGGACTTTGGGCGAGTTTCCAAACAATTGTATGTTCGCGGCCGCCACCGCCGATGACGAGTACATTCATACCAATAGGCCTCCTTTATGACAGCAGTTTCTCGAAATAGGCGCTGATGGCCGTATCATAATGCGCCGTATGGGCAAAAGCCTCATGGGCCAGCATCCGGCGCGTCTTAAGGTCCACGTCACCTTTTTCGTCAAGCATCTTCATGAGACTGGCATAGCGATCCGGATTCGTGATGACCACCACATCGTGGAAATTCTTTGCCGAAGCCCGAACCATGCAGGGACCGCCAATGTCGATATTTTCGATGGCTTCCGCTTCTGTCACGTTCGGTTTAGCAATCGTCGCTTCAAAAGGATACAGGTTGCAGACCACCAAATCAATCGGTTTAATGCCGTTCTTTTTCATATCTTCCATGTGTTTGGGATTGCTGCGCACCGCAAGGATTCCGCCATGAATCTTTGGATTCAGCGTCTTGACGCGGCCGTCCATCATCTCCGGCGTGCCCGTCACATCACTGACATAGGTCACAGGAATACCGGCATCCTCGATGGCTTTCATGGTTCCGCCCGTAGAAATGATTTCGATGCCTTTATCATGAAGGAAGCGGGCTAATTCTACAATGCCACGCTTATCAGACACACTGAGGAGGGCTCTTTTGATTGCCATAGCGATCACCTTATTCCTTTCTGATCTTGACTCTCCGCCCTTTAACGCTCAGGCGGTCTTCACACCATAGTTTCACAGCTTCCGGAAGGATTGTATGTTCTTCTACTAGGATCCTCGCGGCAAGGGTATCGTGTGTATCCTCATCGTAGACGGGAACCGCCCTCTGGAGAATAATTGGACCGGAATCCATGCCGGCATCGACAAAATGAACGGTACAGCCAGCAATCTTGACTCCATACTGGAGGGCCTGCCCCTGTGCGTCAAGACCTTTGAAACTCGGCAGGAGGGCCGGATGGATATTGATGATGGCGTGGGGCCACTTGGTTACAAATTCACCGCTTAAGATGCGCATAAACCCAGCAAGGACAACAAGCTCGACCCCCGCATTCCGCAAGGCGGCATCAAGGGCCGCTTCATAGGAAGCCTTATCCTTAAACTCCTGACGGAGAATGGTCTTTCCCGTGATTCCCGCTTTGGCCGCCCGTTCAAGGGCAAAGGCTTCCGGACTGTCGCTGATAACAAGGCAAATCTCAATGGGAAGGGATTCTGCCGCAATCTTATCAATGATGGCCTGCAAGTTGCTTCCTCGACCGCTAACAAGGACACCGATCTTTCTTTTATTCACCAAAAACGCCGCCTTTCATGACCGTCTTCTTTGTTCCAGGTACAACATGACCAAGTTCATAGAAGGTTTCCCCATTTTCCTTCAAATGGGCACGGACGGCATCTGCTTCATCGGCCCCGACAACAAGGACCATGCCGACACCCATATTAAAGGTGCGGTACATTTCCTTCCAAGGCACGTTGCCCCATTCCTGGAGTTTCTTGAAGACCGCCGGCATTTCCCACGCATCGGCATGGACTTCGGCATCACAGTCAGCCGGAAGAATACGAGGAATGTTTTCATAGAATCCGCCGCCCGTGATATGCACCATGCCGTGGAGATCGAACTTCTTGATGAGCGGCAGGCACGTACGGGGATACAGACGGGTCGGTGTAAGAAGTTCTTCACCGAGAGTCTTGCCAAATTCAGGGATATACGTATCAACCTTCATGCCCATCACGTCAAAGCAAAGCTTACGAACAAGGGAATAACCATTTGAATGGATGCCCGTGGAAGGAAGGCCCAAGAGCACATCACCGGCCTTTACCTTATCACCAGTAATCATCTTGTCCCGTTCGACCACACCGACGGAAAAACCGGCAATGTCATATTCATCTTTGGCATAAAAGCCGGCCATTTCAGCGGTTTCACCGCCAATAAGGGCACAGCCCGATTCTTTGCAGGCGCCGGCCACACCGCGAACGATGTCAGCAATCTTTTGGGAATCCACCTTAGCCGTTGCAATGTAATCGAGAAAAAAGAGCGGTTCCGCTCCCTGGACAAGGATATCATTGACACACATGGCGACTGCATCCTGGCCGATGGTGTCATGACGGTCCATGAGGAAGGCAATCTTGAGCTTGGTACCCACGCCATCAGTGCCGGATACAAGAACAGGATCCTTGTAGGAACCCAGGGCAAAAAGACCTCCAAAACCACCTAGGTCACCAATGACCTCCGGACGATAGGTCGCGCGGACACTATCTTTCATCAGTTCAACGGCTTTGTTGCCGGCATCAATGTTTACTCCGGCATCAGCATAGGTAATGCTCTTTTTCTCATCACTCACGATTGGTACCTCCTTAGCAGCCCATTTCAAATTGATACTTGGAACCTTGTTTCATCTCTTCATCTGCCCCATCAGGATACTTGGCATTGAAGCAGGCATAGCACATATCATCCGGATCAAGGACGGACAGGGATGACCGTAAGCCTTCCATGGAAATATAATGCAGGCTATCAGCTTTAATGTATTCACAGATCTCTTTTTCCGTCTTGGTCGCAGCAATCAGTTCCTTGCGTTCTGACGTATCAATGCCATAATAGCAGGAATTCATGACCGGTGGAGAACTGATACAGACATGGACCTGCTTAGCCCCAGCATCACGCAGGAGCTGGACAATTTTGCCGCTTGTCGTCCCGCGGACAATCGAATCATCAACCATGACGACAGACTTGCCCGCCACCAAACTGCGGTTGGCATTGAGCTTCAGCCGAACTGCGTTGAGGCGCTGTTTCTGCGTCGGCTGGATAAAAGTCCTTCCAATATATTTATTCTTTGTCAATCCTTCGAGGAAAGGTATTCCCTTTTCAAGGCCATAGCCAATGGCGGCCGGCGTCCCTGAATCAGGAACGGAAATAACGATATCCGCCTTGATATCCTTAGTTTCACGGGCAAGGATACGTCCCATATTGACACGGGCCAAATAAATGCTTTCCCCATCCATGATGGAATCAGGACGGGCAAAATAGACAAACTCAAAGATGCAATGGGCGCGGTGTTCTGGTTGATGCTGGGCATACATGAGGCTTGTCGGCTCTTTATCAGCATCATCGATAACAATCATCTCGCCTGGTTTGATGTCACGGACATAATGAGCACCCACCAAATCAAGGGCACAGGTTTCACTGGCAACAACCCAGCCATGATCAAGACGTCCCAAACAAAGAGGCCGAAAACCATAAGGATCACGGAACGCAATCAGTTTATCATTACTCATGATGAGGATGGCAAAAGCACCCTTGATTGCATTGGCAGCCTCCGCTACGCGCTCTTCCAAGGTCTTTTTGCGGGAACGGGCAATCAGGGACAGAACGACCTCGCTATCAACCGTAGTCTGGAATACGTGTCCTTCCTTGGCAAGCTCCTGCCGCAGGCTAGCTGCATTTGTCAAGTTACCATTATGGGACAGGCAGAGATTTCCCCCATCATAGAACACTTTCAAAGGCTGGACATTGTAAGTCATACTGCTGCCCGTCGTGGAATAACGGACATGACCAATGCCAATATATCCGTCAAGACCCTCGAGTCCTGATTTGAACACATCGGAAACAAGGCCCATATTCTTTTTCACATGGACGTTCTGTCCGTCGCTGACAATAATTCCCGCACTTTCCTGACCGCGGTGCTGCAGTGCAAAAAGCCCCCAGTACGTATTAAGTGCTACATCGTCTTTGTGGGAATAGATACCGAATACACCGCATTCTTCATGCAGCTTATCCGCTTCGTAGAAAAGGTCCCGCATAGTTCCTCCTTAAATGACAATCAATTAGTTAGAAGCACGGGCAGCTGCCAGCTTCTCCCCTTTGGCTCTGACTTCTTCTTTCATCTTGGCACGATAAGTGGCAAGCTTCTGAACCAGTTCCGGATACTTAAGGGAAAGGATTTCTACAGCAAAAATAGCCGCGTTCTTGGCCCCGTCGATAGCCATGGCTGCCACAGGAATTCCGCTTGGCATCTGGACCGTACTCAAAAGGGCATCCATTCCATTAAGAGCCGTTGCATTAATTGGCACCCCAATGACCGGAAGCGTAGTATACGCAGCTACGACACCACCCAAGTGAGCCGCCGCTCCTGCAGCGGAGATAATGACATCAACACCGCGGTCCCGAGCCCCTTCGGCAAAGGCCTTGACGAGTTCCGGCGTACGATGGGCGCTAGCAACCGTGACCTCAAGGTCAATGCCAAATTCCTGAAAGACTTTTTCAGCGCTCTCCAGTTTAGGCCAATCAGAATTGCTTCCCATGATCATTGCAACTTTCATCTTAAGCACCTCCGAATAAAAAAGACCCAGAGCCTACCATGAATCGATTACCATGAAACTTCTCTAGGGTCAGTTGAACAAATGCATAAATGCTGATTACATTCTATCAATCTGCAGCCTTGCTGTCAATTCTAATTCGAACTTTTATTTCATATGTTACAAAATTGTTCATGCATAAGTGAGGCTTTCCTCGTCCCTAACAAGGGTGCTTCCTGCTCTGCCATAAGGCCACAAGAGATAGAAAAAGAGCTGCCCGCAGGCAGCTCATACATACACGAGTCAAGCAAAGCGTTTTTCCCATCCTGATTTTTGGTAATAGAGATAAAGCAGGAAACTGCACATCATCCACCCCAAGGGGTAGCCAAAGGCCATGAGATGCGGCTCGTTTTGGATATGGGAGACAATGAAAAGATAGATTTGTCTAAAAAAGACAAAGGAAAAGAGCATGATGACCATTGGCGCCCGGGCATCGCCAATGCCCCGCAGAACGCCAGCGTAGACCTGGTTCAGGCAGGCAAAGAGAGCGAACCAACAGTTCGTTCGGATGAAAAGGGTGCCATAATAAACAACGTCTGGATCTGTATTGAAAATCCGAACGATCTCCGGGGCAAAGCAGAGTGCCGGCAGAGCCAGGATCAGCGTCCCGATTTCCGCCATTTTCAAGGCGACCTTATGACCCTCCTTGATGCGGGAAAGATTCCGGGCCCCGGCGTTTTGACCAGTAAAGGTCGTAACAGCTAAGGCAATGGTCATCATAGGCATAAGGATAAAAGCATCAATTCGGAAATAGACACCCCACCCCGTGGTGCTCGCCGCCCCAAAAAAATTGATATAGGCCTGGACAAAAACATTGGAAAAACTGGTGAGAGCCTGTTGAAATCCTGCCGGCATACCGACATCGATGATCTGCTTAAAAACAAAGGCGTGGATCTTCATGTTCCTGAAACGGATCTGATAAACATCATGGGAGCGATAGAGAACAAATAGGATAAGGAATGCCGAAACATATTGGCTCATGACGGTTGCAAGCGCTGCGCCGGCCACACTCATCTTGAGGGAAACCACAAAATAAAGATCCAGTACGACATTAAGTAGACTCGTAAAGATAAGGAAATAGAGCGGCCTTTTAGAATCCCCGACGGCCCGTAAGACGGCAGAGCCCATGTTATAAAGCATGGTACTTGTGGATCCCGTCAAAAGGATCCGGAGATACACCGTCGCAAGAGGCGTAATGGAGGGTGCCGTCCGCATGAATCGAACCATATAGGGAGCTCCCACATAACCAATTGCATCAAAAATAAGGGAAAGGATAAAGGTCCCCAGCAAGGATGTATGGATGGCTTTTTTTAGCATGTCCGGGTCATGGGCGCCAAAGTATTGGGAAATGATGACACTGGCCCCCGTACTGATTCCCATAAAAAGGCCAATCAGCGTATTGACGGCAGGCATCATGCTGGTAACCGCGCCCAAGGCGTCGGCTCCCACAAAATTTCCCACAACAAGACTATCAACGGTGCTGTACAGCTGCTGAAAAAGATTACCCAGCAAAAGCGGCAGTGAAAAAAGGAAAAGGCTTTTCCAGATACTCCCCTTCGTCATATCCATAGTGGTTGAGGAATGGGCCATAGCTTCAGCTCCTTTGCATGAAGAAAAGGAAGCGCCGCCACGGGCCCTTCCCTTTCCAGATGATTCAGTTCAATGACAAGAAAAAATGTCTTCGCTTCCTTATTTCAGGAGACTGCGGTCCTCAAAATAATTGATCCGCATAGACCGGCGAACCTCAGCGAGGGTCTCTCCAGCCTTTTGGGAAGCTTGTTTGCTTCCTGCTTCAAGGATGTCATACACGTCGTCCGGGTGTTCTTCCCACGATCTGCGGCGGGTACGGATCGGTTCAAGGAAGGTCTCCATGACCTTATTGAGGAACTTCTTGATTTTCACATCCCCTAAGCCGCCTTGGCGGTAGTGATCCTTCAGTTCATCAAGGTTATTATATTCCGGCAGGAACTGCGCAAAATGTTCTGGTTTCGAAAACGCGTCAAGATAAGTAAAGACCGTATTGCCTTCCACGTGCCCCGGATCGGAAACCTGGAGGTGAGTGGGATCCGTGTACATGGACATGATTTTCTTTTTCACGGTTTCAGCATCGTCGGAAAGATAGATACAGTTGCCCAAGGATTTGCTCATCTTGGCTTTGCCATCAATCCCTGGCAGCCGATAACAAGCTTTATTAGGCGGCAGATAAATATCCGGTTCCGTCAAGGTTTCCCCGTAAACGGAATTGAACTTGCGGACAATTTCCCGACATTGTTCGAGCATAGGTTCCTGATCTTCCCCAACGGGAACATGGGTGGCATGGAAAGCCGTAATATCAGCAGCTTGGCTTACAGGGTAGCAGAAAAAGCCAAGGGGCACGCTGTTTTCAAAGTTCTTCTGCTGAATTTCCGCTTTAACGGTCGGGTTGCGCTGTACTCGTGAAACAGTAACAAGATCCATATAATAAGCAGTCAATTCATAAAGGGCCGGGACCATGGACTGGATAAAAATGGTGGCCTTTTCAGGGTCAATCCCTACAGCCAGATAATCGAGGGCAACTTGCAGTACATTTTGACGAACTTTTTCGGGATTTTCTGCATTATCCGTGAGTGCCTGGGAATCGGCAATCATAAAATAGATTTCATCGAAATCACCGGAATTCTGCAGTCTTACGCGATTTTGCAAGGACCCAACATAATGACCGACATGAAGATGACCCGTAGGACGATCCCCTGTTAAAATAATTTTTTTCATAAACCGATGCTCCTTCTTAGGATATTCCTTCGTTTTGACCGGTCATTCCCTAAAAAAGGAGACCGGAACGGTTCTTTCTTTGTATAACTATACTATGATTCTGTTTATTTTTCAAATAGCTGGCAAATCTTTTGAGATAATGACCAAAAGGATCATTTTGTCCCCGAAATCATCCCTTTTAACGTCAAAAACTTCCCTTTTATCCAATCCCCCTTTTATATCCGTTCTATTTAGGGCATAATAAAGGACATGAACCCATTACACGCCAATCCATAACGAAGGAGACACGACACATGATCTATTACCAACAACACGAAGATTGGGAAAACAGAGGCCTTGCTGCCACCATGAGACGGTCCATGAATGAAGCCGAATGTCATCTTTGGTTTGACTTCATGCGACCCTACCCTCTCCGGTTCGGCCGCAAGAAATGTATCTTTGGCTTCATTGCCGACTTTTACTGCGCCAAGGCAAAGCTGCTCATTGTCATAGACGGCAATCCCAACAATCCGACAACCCCCATAGATGATACAGCCGAAGGCAAGAAAAAGCTTTGGCGATATGGCTATGAGATCCTTCATCTGACCAGAGACGATATTATGCATCATTTTGAGGATGTTTGCCTAGAAATTGAAGAACGGATTGAAGAGGCAACGGGCGTTCTCTCCTAACAGCCCTCCTGATTTCAAATAAAGGCCTGCCCGAACTCCAACGCTTGTGGCAGGCCTTTTCAAATAGAAGATTCATTCAGGCGCTACTCATCAACGGCCAGTTGATCAACTCTCCCTTTTCAGCACGGGGGATAGAAAACTCACTATGTTAGAATTAGCGAATTAAAGATTACAATGTTTGTTTTAATTATCTTGTTTAGATAGCATTTGTAATGTGCACCCTTTTTTATGATTTTGTTGAAAACTATTGTACTTGCAACATGAAACGAGTATACTAGAAGAATCTTATTTTCATTTGTTTCAGTCATGAAAGAAAGGGAGTTTGCACATGAATCCACTTGTTACCTTTGTAAAGAAAGTGCCCCTCATTGAACAGATTGCCATTGGACTCGTCATTGGCATCATGCTCGCCGTCTTTGTACCCTCTGCGGTCCCCTTCGTCAGTATCTTCGGCGATTTATTTGTCAGTGCCCTTAAAGGCGTGGCTCCAGTCCTTGTCTTTATTCTCGTTATGAACGCCATGACGCAGCGCAAGAGTGATGGCGATACCAACATGAAACCCATCGTCACACTTTATGTCCTAGGCACTTTCGCTGCCTCTCTTGTTGGCGTAACGCTGTCCTTTCTCTTTCCTGTCACTCTACAGCTATCGATTGAAAACAGTGAAATCAATCCGCCCAGCGGGATTGCCCAAGTCCTTCATACGCTGATCATGAACGTCGTGGATAACCCTGTTAACGCCCTCCTGCGGGCCAACTACATTGGGATCCTCGCCTGGGCCGTCATCATTGGCCTTGCCATGCATAGCGTCGCTAAAGAAGAAACGAAAAAAGTCTTTGATGACCTCTCGAAGGGCATCACCATTGTCGTCAGCTGGGTCATCCGTTTTGCCCCGCTCGGCATCATGGGTCTTGTGACGCAGTCCATTTCTGCAAGCGGACTTTCCGCCCTTCTTTCTTATTTAAAGCTGCTCGGGGTCCTCATTGCCTCGTATGCCTTGGTAGCCCTTGTCATGAACCCAATCATCGTCTTTGCCAAAATCCACCGCAATCCCTATCCCCTTGTCTTTGCCACGATTCGTGAATCAGGCATCTATGCCTTCTTTACCAGAAGTTCAGCTGCGAATATCCCCGTCAATCTGTCCCTTTGCAAACGCTTGGGACTTAATCCGGATACCTATACCATTTCCATTCCGCTTGGCGCTACAATCAATATGGCAGGTGCTTCGATTACAATTTCTGTCCTTGCCTTGGCAGCGGCCAACACCTTAGGAATCCAAGTCGATCTTTTGACAGCCCTCCTCTTATGCCTCATTTCCACCGTCGGTGCCTGTGGGGCTTCCGGTGTAGCTGGCGGTTCTCTGCTTCTGATTCCTGTCGCCTGTGCTTCCTTTGGCATCTCCAACGACCTTGCCATGCAGGTTGTTGGCGTTGGATTCATCATCTCCGTTTTGGAAGATGCTTGTGAAACAGCCCTTAACAGCAGCAGTGATGTCCTATTTACGGCAACGGCTGAGTTTGCGGAACGGGCCAAGCGCGGTGAATTAAAGGCCGGGGACCTTGTTCCCAGCAAAGATTGATTGTACAGCACATGAATGGGACTGCGCCAAAACGGCGGCAGTCCCTTTTAATAAGGAGTGATTACATTGGTTCTGCCCAAGTCCCCTGCCCGTCCACCCATCTTAAATGCTTTCAGGGAGGCCTTGACAGCTACACTTCCCATTGCGGCCGGATTTCTTTTTATCGGAGCAGCCTATGGATTTTATATGCAGCGTATGGGGTTTTCCTTTTGGTATCCCATGCTGATGGCCATGATCATCTTTGGCGGCTCCTTGGAGTTTGTTACAGTGACCATGCTCCTTTCTCCCTTTGCCCCGCTCCAAGCTTTTCTCATGGCTCTCATGATCCAGGCGCGGCACCTCTTTTATGGCATTGCCATGCTGGACCGCTATAAAGGAATGGGTTGGAAAAAACC
>NZ_AWUR01000020.1:0-1151 GCF_000468835.1 Acidaminococcus sp. BV3L6
AATTATTCTTCGATTTCGGTAACAACACCAGCGCCAACGGTACGGCCGCCTTCGCGGATAGCAAAGCGCAGACCTTTTTCGATAGCAATCGGAGTGATCAGTTCAACATCCATGGTGATGTTATCGCCAGGCATAACCATTTCGGTGCCTTCCGGCAGTTCAGCTACGCCCGTAACGTCGGTCGTTCTGAAGTAGAACTGAGGACGGTAGCCATTGAAGAACGGAGTATGACGGCCGCCTTCTTCTTTGGTCAGTACGTAAACCTGACCCTTGAATTTCGTATGCGGATGGATCGTGCCCGGTTTGGACAGAACCTGACCGCGTTCGATTTCGTTTCTTTCAATACCGCGGAGCAGGGCACCGATGTTGTCACCGGCTTCAGCCTGATCCAGGGTCTTACGGAACATTTCAAGACCCGTAGCAACGGTCTGTTTCTTTTCTTCTTTCAGACCAACGATTTCCACGGTGTCGCCGACTTTGATGACGCCACGTTCAACACGGCCCGTTGCAACCGTACCACGGCCGGTGATGGTGAAGACGTCTTCGACAGGCATCAGGAACGGTTTCGTGAGGTCATGTTCCGGAGTCGGGATGTATTCGTCAACAGCATCCATCAGTTTGAGGATGTTGGCTTCCTGTTCAGGGTCGCCTTCCAGGGCTTTCAGTGCGGAACCGACTACGATAGGAATTTCATCTCCCGGATAGTCGTACTGGCTCAGCAGTTCACGAACTTCCATTTCAACCAGTTCGATCAGTTCAGGATCGTCAACTTGGTCGGATTTATTCAGGAATACAACGATGGCAGGTACGCCAACCTGACGGGCAAGCAGGATGTGTTCGCGGGTCTGGGGCATCGGGCCGTCAGCTGCGGAAACAACGAGGATAGCGCCGTCCATCTGAGCAGCACCGGTGATCATGTTCTTGACATAGTCGGCGTGGCCCGGGCAGTCAACGTGAGCATAATGTCTCTTAGCGGTTTCGTATTCAACGTGAGAGGTGTTGATGGTGATTCCGCGTTCTCTTTCTTCCGGAGCCTTATCGATCATGTTGTAGTCCATGAACTGGGCGCCGCCCTTTTCAGCCAGCACTTTGGTGATGGCAGCGGTCAGGGTCGTCTTGCCATGGTCAACGTGACCAATGGTACCAATGTT